>NZ_JAVLSP010000094.1:0-14602 GCF_031528575.1 Candidatus Sororendozoicomonas aggregata | reverse complement strand
ACACCCGCGTGATTCAAATGCAGCAAAGAACATTCTTGCGGCTGGGCATAGCCGTCTCGCTGGAGGAATCCCACTGCTTTAGCAGTGGGAGGATGTCAATGATCCTGAATTGAGTCGTTGAAGGCTGTTTTCCCTATGAGAAATAAGGCTCCTGGCAAGTTAAAAGCATTCAAATTGATCAGTGCGCCAGACTCTCCGTGTGGCTCAGACCAATGGTTGTCAGCAATGATGCTTTGCACTACACTTTCTCGCCAAGGGGAATGCCGATCACATCCGTTAACAACACAAGAGTATTGTCTCGTGCGTCGTTTTTTATTGATTGTGTCACTGTGCCTATTGCCCATAGTAGCCGTGGGAGAACCCGTTAAGTCGTTATTACCCAGTCAGCTTGAGGGACAGACGTTTTTATTTACGGTGGACAGCACACCGTCCCCTGACAACCCCAATGCCAGTGTTTCCTACTTGATGCGTTTTGCTAAAGATACCTATGAGTATCAGATTATCGGTAGCGGCAAGGTGTTAACGGGTAAATTTCATTACACTGTCTATCAAGATAAACTCGGCCCTATTGGTGTGATTAGTGCCACAGAGTTATTCGATGGTGTGGAATCAACCTATCAAATGGTTCTGGTACCCAAAAACAAGACCACAGGGTTGTACCTCTTTAAACAAATCACAGGCGCCATCAAACCCAATGTACGAATGAACAGCGCCCGCTATACGCGTATTATTGTTATGCAGGCGCAAGACGAAGCGTAATCTGCTAGGAACCTGACCGAGAATAGCGCCCGTAGCGAGGATTACGAGAAATTGAGGATAAAAATTTCTGCTTCTGAGGATAATAGTGGGACTATTTGACGAAGAAGCAGGAATTTTTAGACCCATTTATCGCAACCGCAGTAGGGTAGTCTATTCTCGGACAGGCTCCTAGATGGCTCTGCTCAACAGCAACGGAATATGGCTTTGCTGAGAGGCTCTGTTCAGGTAGGCTGCAACAGCGTCAGGGTAATGTATGCCTTTTACCCCAGATAACCCGCGCAGCGCAGCGAACAAATGAAAATCAGTTTCAGACACGTGCTTTGCCAGCCATTGATCGCCATCGATCATGGGTTCTAATTCTTTGAGTGCTGCATTCATGTCGCTAATATAGCCTTCGGAGCTGTCAATCAGTGCCTGAAAATCACCGACCCACTCGGTTTTTGCCCGGATATAAAAAGCACGCGCACCTTTTGTGGATAAGGCAGAGAAGGCCAACTGGACCGCACGGGGTATGGTCAAAAGCTGCATAGCGCCTTGGTGCTTTTCCAGCCACTGCGTTACCGGCTGGTTAATGACACCTGTTACTATCGGTCGTTGATCCAACTGATCCACATAATGAATAATATCGAGGCTTTCTGCCATATAATTCCCATCATCCTTTTCCAGGATGGGCACCATTTTTTTACCAATCATGGCAGTGGGCGTTTCAATATCATCATTGAGCAACACTTCCATATCATAAGCCTGTTGCTTCAAGCCAAAAATCATCATGGCTTTAATACAAAAAGGGCAATGGTCGTATATATACAGCTTCATCAGCTTCATGGGTTTCCTCAATTATATTGAGCAGCGTCGTAACTGCTCACCGTATTCACTGGCGCGCCATGCCACTTTGGCAGCAGTTTTCCGTAACCAGGCTTTCGATTTCCAGCTGCCTCGACGATATCCGCCCCAGCCCTCATGGTAGTTAAGGTAAAGCAAGTCTGCCCGCCAGAGGGAGACTTTGTTAAGCCTTCGGGATTTATGGTTATACCAACCGATAAAGTCAATAGCATCTTCAAAGTCGTCACGGTCAGAAAAAAAGCTGCCAGCCTCTTCCACATATTCATCCCAGACTGCATCCAGTGCCTGGGCATAGCCATAAGCTGACGTGGGCCTCCCCAGAGGAATGAATAAAAACCACTCCCAGGCAGGTCGCGCGTCATGCTGGAAAGATGATTCCTGATACATGATTGCCATCATCACCTGTGTTGGCGTGCCCCAGCGTTCCTGGGATTTTTTTGCCGCTTCATACCAGCTGGGCTTTTCCTTAAAAATGCTGCATAGGTTATGGGGATTTCCCGGGGGGGCTGTGCTGGCACAACCTGCTAACACCGCAACTATCATCAGTAGAAGTATTGACCGTATTATCACTCAGGAATTTCCCCTGTCCTTAATAATGTTTTGAACTGCTCTTCACAGAGCACGACAACCGCCTGATTTCTCGCTGTTTCAATTTTTTTCGGTCCTGCCCTTGAGCCACAACAGAGGAAATTCAAGTTTGTTGTGACAGATTTTCTTACAATCATCCCCGCATTTTCCGCAAGACCAGCCAGGTGTTCCTTCTCTGAACGTGCGAACCCTGTAAAACAGATATCGATGGAATGGCTCGCTTTCCTTTTCAGGTTGGGAATAACGCCAGGCGGTGGTGCCAGTGAGGAATCAGGCTTTGTTGCTTGTTTCTGGTGATAATCAAGCCTTTCTGGTAGTTGATCTTTGCACTTAACCTCCTCAATAATTCTATCTCGACGGAAAGTCCTTATGGAATGAGTATCAAGGCTTATTGCCTGCGTATACCATTGAGATTCAGAGACGGAGCAGACTTCTCTGGCTGACAGGTTTCCCTTAGCATCGCAGTATATAAAATACTTTTCTTCAGCAGTCACGTCGTTAGTTGCCCCCCAATTTTTTCCAGTAGCCTGTCGGACTTATGCTTTCGAGCATAAAATTCTGGCCGCGCTTTCCCGCGCTTTCCCGCGCTTTCCCGCGCTTTCCCGCGCTTTCCCGCGCTTTCCCGCGCTTTCCCGCATTTTCTGGATTTTAGGCTGAAATTGTCTTAAGTCCGACAGTCTCCTAGCCCGGATATTTCATAAACTCCCTTAGAGCCGCAAGGAGCAAGCAAGGTCAGGAGCATGTTTATGAAATATCCGGGCTAGAGCCGTTTCAGCTAATCTTCGTCTTCATGATCGATGTTTTTGAATGAGGTTTCCTGTTGACTTCCCCTTCGATCCGAGCTTTGTCCGGCTGCCACCATTTCATTAAACTGGTCTAAACCGATAACCGGTATTCCCAGTGCTTCAGCCTTTTGTCTTTTGCTGCCAGCTTTTTCACCGGCCAGGAGAAAATCGGTATTTTTACTGACAGAACCGGCAATAACGCCATCATGCTCCCTCACAAGCGCTTTGAGTCCATCACGAGAAACACCCTCAAACTTGCCAGTGATAACAAATTTCTTACCTTTGAGGGCACCCTTTTTTGCTTTGTTTACTTTTGTCAAAGCAGCATCAGTGAGATTCTGTCTTGTTCGCCAATGCAACCCCTCTTCAAGAAGATACGCTTCTAAGGTTATAAGCCTGTCTTTTTGTGCTGGCAGTGCCTTTAATAAGTGATCAAATGCTCTCTGATTTCTGACGACTTCTTTCAACTGGTCGCTGGAAAGTGCGTATAATTCTGAAAAATCACGACACTTGCTTGCTATTCGCTTGGCAATACCTAATCCAACGCCATAGACAGGTATGTTGCTGATTAGCTTGTCAAAGGCTATTTTTACCACAAAATCTGATGAGTATTTATCAGGGCCAACCGCCTGAACCTGATGTTTATCCATCATTTTATCCAACACTTGTCTATTATGATTGTCAGCAAAGTAGTCTTGAATACAGCCAGCACCCGTTTCACCAATACCTTCAATAAGCTGAATGACCTCCCTGCGCGCTATGGCTAACTTTTCAATAGAACCCAGGGTTTCTGCCAGAAGCCGGGCTGTTTCCTCTCCAACTTCAGGTATTCCCAGCCCAAAAATAAATCGTTGTAATGTGGTTGTCTTTGCCTTTTCAATAGCTGCAATAAGATTCCTGGCTGATAATTCAGCAAAACCTTCCAAAGCCACGATTTCTTCATAAGACAGTGCGAATATATCTGCCACAGACGCCAGTAACCCTTCAGACACCATGAGCGCGACTGTTTCACTACCAAGCCCCTCAATATCCAGGGCTTTTCGCGATGAAAAGTGGATGATCGCCTGCTCTCGTTGCGCTTTGCAGGTCAAACGACCGACGCAGACTAAGGCAGTGCCCTCTTTTTCGGCGTTGCCCACTTTAATGGTGACCTTATCCACCTTGGAGCCACAAACAGGACACACCTTTGGCGGGGCTATTGCTTTGGCATTGTTCAAACGGGCTATGTTACCGGCACGCTTTACAATCTTCGGAATAACATCCCCTGCGCGGTGCACAATAACTGAATCCCCAACGCATATATTCAAGCGACGAATTTCGTCCATATTATGCAAGGTAGCATTACTGACCACCACACCACCAACAGAGACAGGCTCCAATCGCGCGACAGGGGTAATGGTTCCGGTTCTGCCCACTTGAAATTCGACGTCTTTTAATACCGTCATTGCTTCTTGTGCAGGAAATTTACGGGCTATAGCCCAGCGAGGGGCACGCGCAACAAAACCCAGTTGTTGCTGAAGCTTCACAGGGTTTACCTTGAAGACAATGCCATCAATATCGTAGCCTAGCGTTTCCCGGCGAGACTCAAGCTTCCGATAATAGTCTTCACAACCCTTTACACTCTCAACGACCTCTACTTCAGGATTAATACGCAATCCCCATTCACCCAGCCGGTTTAGCATATCACTGTGAGTTTCAGGGGCATTATCACCGTCATACACACCAATACCGTAGCAATACATCGTCAAGGGGCGTGAGGCTGTTACGCTTGAGTCCAGTTGCCGTAAACTGCCAGCCGCCGCATTACGCGGATTGGCAAAGACCTTTTCACCCTGCTTTTCTGCTCGCTCATTCAGTTGATCGAATCCCTGGCGTGGCATATAAATCTCGCCCCTTACCTCAAGGCGCTCAGGCCAACCAGCACCTTGCAGCTTTAAGGGAATAGAGACAATTGTACGTATATTCTGGGTGATATCTTCCCCCGTTGTTCCATCACCCCGGGTAGCCCCTGTGATGAGTACACCCTGTTCATACATAAGGCTCACAGCAATACCATCAAGTTTAGGTTCACAGATATACTCAACAGTTGACGTATCCTTTAACCGCTCATTCACCCGGCGGTTAAAATCGGCCATGTCTTCCGATGAAAAGGCATTGTCCAGGGATAACATTGGCACTTCGTGGCGTATTTGCCCGAAGCTTTTTAAGGGTGCGCCGCCAACCCGCTGCGTGGGTGAGTCAGGTGTTATGCTCCATGGATGGTCTGCTTCCAATTGCTTCAATTCATTCATCAGTCGATCATAATCACCGTCTGGTATGTCTGGATCATCCAGTACATGATAACGGTAATTGTGATGATGGAGCTGCTCGCGCAGTTGTCGGATCTTATCTTCAACAAATAAGGAAGCGTTATGTGGCATAAGTAGAGGTAACAAAAGGTAAGAGGCTCACACTTTCCGTATGAGCCGTGGAGATTAGCCGGGCATCCGGTGTGCCAGCTGCTTACGCTCGTAATCAATAATGCGCTGGCGACTGTGCTCAATGGTTTGCTGGGTCATTACGCTAAACTGCTCGTCCTTGAGTTCCCCTCCCAGATCGAGGGCAAGCTGGCGCGCCGCTTCAACCATTTTGGTAAATGCCTTGAGAGGTTCACGAGGGCCAGGCATGCCCATAAAGAAACTGACTGCCTGCGTCTTTGTTTCTTCTATTTTGTCGATGCTGAAAATTCCGGGCTCAACCCCATTAGCCATGCTGAACAAAATTTGCCCTGTGCCATTATCGTTGGCATATCGGTGAAAAATTGACATATCACCAAATTTCATCCCTGATGACAATACACTCTCCAGAAGTTTTGTGCCATCAAAAAGCTGATCCCCTTTGGCAACAACATTCATCACCACTACTTCTTTAGCCGGTGGTCGGTCACTGAGCTTTTCTGTTGCTTCACGGGCCTTG
The DNA here is from genome assembly GCF_031528575.1 of Candidatus Sororendozoicomonas aggregata. Lineage (NCBI taxonomy): Bacteria > Pseudomonadati > Pseudomonadota > Gammaproteobacteria > Oceanospirillales > Endozoicomonadaceae > Candidatus Sororendozoicomonas > Candidatus Sororendozoicomonas aggregata. The sequence continues at coordinate 8,672 of NZ_JAVLSP010000094.1, read as the reverse complement.
TCTTTTTTCATGACCGTTACCGGTTTATCCTTGCCCACAGGCTCTGTGCTTTTTCTCCAGGAGGTGCCTTCAACGGTCTTCATATCACCCACCGCCCTTTCTGGGTGACGAGGTGCCGCGCCTCGATCTGCTGTTGCTGTTTTTTGGTGGACCCGCTCATGTTCACCTTCATTAGCATGAGACACGCCCTGCTCCGGGGCGGGCCTGGTAAACACTCTGGCTCGCCCCACAGAACCACTGTCATCATCGGTGATGTCAACATCCTCGCAGGTGCCAACAGGCTCATCAAACCCCATACCGGCTAAACCTGGTTCAATCCGTCCATGACTTGAAGCCCGATCAGCTACTGAAACGTTGCCTGAACTTTCACTACGTAAAGAACGAGAACGTGCACCGCCATTAGGTAGTTCACTGCTAAAGTGATCTGCTGCCTCTCCTTTTACTTCTTCCAGGCCAAAACTCAGCTCACTGGCTCTTTTTTTTGCCAGACGCATACGACGATACCCGTCAATCAGTACAACGGCAATCACGATGATTCCAATCAAAACGAGCCATTCACGCAAACTCATGTCCATGGTGCCTTTTATACCCTCATCCAGCGCTCAAGCTGTGCATTGTATTTTTACCTGTTGTGCTCTTTGCTGACAATTGAACCTCACAACCTGTTTATCCAGACCTTGCTCCATAAGAGTACACACTCGATAAAGCCCAGAGCCACTGTGACAAGGTGTGATTGTGAGAAATACTGACGTCCTTCAATTGACCGCAACGGCCTCCACAGTGGGTCTGAATCCGCTCTTCCAGTGGCAAACAGGATGGCTTTCCAACCACAGCAGGCACAATTTGGCGAAGATGGCTATGCCTGCGCCTTACTGCTTTGGGGAAAAACGATTTTCCTGCCATGGAGATTGCGCACTTATTTAACAGAGTCTGATTAAGGGTAGCTACATTTCGGAAAATACCAACACTCCGTCATTCCCGCGACGGCAGGAAACCAGCACGACTACAGGACTCTTAACGGAGGCGACGCTGGTATAGTTTTCATTGCCGCTACCCTTAAACATAATATCGAATATACGCCAACAATCTAACCTTAATCATTATAAAATTCACTGTTAGTGTAAACCGTTGTATTAATCATTGTGAAAACAAGCGGGTTACATCTCAGCCATAGCCGCCGCCTGTTCAATATCAACAGAAACCGGACGAGAAACCCCGGGTTCATGCATTGTCACGCCCACCAGCTGATTGGCTGCCTGCATGGCAATCTTGTTATGGGTAATGTAAACAAACTGTACCCGGTCACTCATTTCTTTTACCATTTTGGCATATCGGCCAACATTTGCGTCATCCAGTGGCGCATCCACCTCATCGAGCATACAAAATGGTGACGGATTTAACTGGAAAATGGCAAAGACCAGCGCAATGGCTGTCAACGCTTTTTCACCACCGGACAGCAAATGAATGGTGCTGTTTTTCTTCCCCGGTGGCTGAGCCATAATGGCTACCCCCGTATCCAGCAAATCTTCTCCGGTAAGGGCAAGGTAAGCCTGTCCACCGCCAAAGACACGAGGAAACAATTCCTGCAAACCTGCATTCACTTTTTCAAAAGTCACTTTAAAACGCTGGCGGGTTTCACGGTCAATTTTACGGATAGCATTCTCGAGTGTTTCAAGGGCTGATTGCAGGTCCTCATTTTGTGCGTCCAGATAACGTTTACGCTCTGACTGGGTTTCGTATTCTTCAATCGCGGCAAGGTTAATAGCGCCTAGACGTTCAATCTTCGCCTGGAGTCGTTCCAGCTCTTTCTCCCAGTCAGCGTCCGTCGCATGATCCGGCAGGTTATCTAACACGGTTTTCAAGTCAAACTGTTCATCACGTAATTGCTCAGCAAGGGATGTCCTGCGTATCTCCATGGCCTGCCAGTCCATGCGCAGCTTTTCCAGTTGACCGCGATAGCGTTCAGCCTGCTGCTCTGCTGCCTGTCGCCGTTTTTCAGCTTCCCGAATACGTTGCTCTACTTCTTCCAAAGCCATGCGTGCTTTCTGCATGGCTTCTTCTTCTTCAAGGCGGCGAGCCAGCAGTTCTTCTAACTGCTCCTGTAAATCCGACTCCGGTGAGTTGGCTTGAGACAGCGAGTCTGTCAAAAAAGAACGTCGCTCTCTCAGTTTGGTCGCTTGCTGGGTCAGTCGCTCAATTGCCGCCTTGATGGAGCCAGTTTGCGCATTAATGGTCTGCTGGCGAATGGTCAGCTGGTGAGTGCGGTCTTTATCACTATAAGACTGCTGTCGTATCTGATCAAGCTCGCCTCTGAGGGATTCCCGCTGCTTTTGAAGTTGCTCTTTCTGATTACTATCTTGTTCCATGACGTCGAGGGCTTCCTGCAGGCGCAGCCGGGAGGTGCCGATGGTTTCCTGCTCGCTCTGGTATTGTTCCTGACAGTCACGCAACTCCTGTCGCATATGGTCACGGCGAACAGAAAACTGCTCTATCTTTACCTGCCGGGCATTCAAGTCACCTTTCACTTCGCCATATTGGCTGTTTAGATCCACCAGATGCCGTTGCCGGGCTTCTTTTTGTGACTCCAGCGTTTCCAGCTCGCCCTGCAGGCGTTCCTGCTGCTGCTGTTGACCGGTGACCGTTTTCTCCAGCTCAGTGATTTTTCTGTTTAGGGACTCCAGTTCTTTTTGACGCTCCAGCACCCCGGAGCTGCTGTCTATGGAACGACTCACGCGAATCCAGTCCAGGGACAACCATTCACCATCGCGGGTAACAATAGACTCGCCCGGCTGTAACTGTGAACGAAAGCTCAGGGCCTCTGTCAGTGTTAATGCCGCATACACGCCGTGCAACACAGCATTGCCTGAAAGCCCGTCCAGCACCTTCTCTGCCAGCAGGGGCAAACCTGAAAGTTTTGCTGGCAATAATGAATGGCTGGCCTGGTTATCCATTAATACCAGCGCACCCTGCTCAAGGCGATCCAGTAAGCCGGCAACAGAATCAAGCTGATCGACACAAACGGCCTGCAGAGCGTCACCCAATACCGTTTCCACTGCTTTTTCCCAGCCACTGTCTACCTTCAGCCCATCGGCAAGGCGAGGGTTGTCCATCAGGTGATGGTCTTCAATCCAGTTCAGCGTGCCGGTATCCTGGCCTGTGGCGGCCTGCTTCAGAGCCTCCAGTGATGCCTGGCGACCACGGGCAGTAATGAGTTCGGTTTTCCCAAGATCAAGCTGGCGAAGGGAAGACTGTAGCTCACGCCTGTGGGCTTCTATATTTTCAGTCACGTCAGCCAGGCGATCTTCGACAGTTTCCCGTGTCATTTCCAGCTCTGTCAGTCGCTCAGACAGTATTTCCAGGGCTTCCTCATCGTCACCGCCCCCGAGGGTACCCAGTTCTTCTTTCAGTCGTACCTCACGTTCCTGCAGGCGCCCGATCACCTGTTCAGCGTGCTGGATACGGGATTGCTCCACTTCAGCCACACGCCGTGGCTCCTGGGAACGCTGATTAAAATGATCCCATTGCCGCTGCCAGCGATGCATGGCCTCTTCTGCCTGTGCCAGAGAATCTCCAGAGCTATCTTCCTGTGCCTGAAGCAGCGACAGTTCCGGCTCAATCTCAATCAGCTCTTCCTGAAGCATTTCCAGTTGCTGTTGATCTTCAGCAAGCTGTTCCTTTGCTTCTTGCCAGCTATGCTCCACCTGTTCAAGATCACTGGACAGCTCCCTGGCACGCTCTTCCTGGTGGCGCAAGGTTTCTTCAAGGCGCGTAACGTCATTTCCGGTACCGTAGTATTTCGACTGCGTTTCGTGAAAACAGTCACTGAGTTCCGTCTGCAACAGGCGATCCTCTTCCATCCCGGCATCGGCTGAGCGCTGCTCACTGACCGCTGCTTCAAACTTAACTTCCAGCTCACGGATGGTTTGTTCCTGAGACTGGGCACCCTGATCAATGGCTTTCCAGCGCAAGGCTGATAACTGCGCTTTTTTAAGGCGCTCCTCTTCCCGATACAGTTTGTATTTCTCAGCGGCTTCCGCCTGGCGTTGCAGGTGACCGAGCTGGCGCCCTAATTCATCCCGAAGATCGGTTAAACGCTCAAGGTTTTCGTTGGTCCGGCGGATGCGGTTTTCCGTTTCCCGACGGCGCTCCTTGTATTTAGAGATGCCGGCGGCCTCTTCAATAAACACACGAAGCTCTTCGGGCTTGGACTCAATCAAATTAGAAACAATGCCCTGACTGATGATCGCGTAGCTGCGCGGACCAAGTCCTGTGCCCAGGAAAATATCCATAATATCCCGGCGGCGACATTTACTCCCATTGAGGTAATAGGTGTTTTTTGCATCGGACGTCAATTTTCGCTTGATGGAAATTTCACTGTAGGCAGCGTATTCGCCAGTCACCTTGCCTTCATTATTATCAAACATCAGTTCAACGGTAGCCTGCCCGGCAGGCTTGCGGTTATTAGAACCTTTGAAAATAACGTCGGTCATGGACTCACCGCGCAGGTGTTTGGCAGACGATTCTCCCATTACCCACCGTGCCGCATCAATAATATTGGATTTGCCACACCCGTTAGGACCAACTACCCCGCACATATTTGACGGGAAGTCCACGGTTGTTGGATCGACAAAAGATTTGAATCCAGCCAGTTTTATGGATTTTAGACGCATTGTTTCCTTAAGCTCATCTCATCGCATTGCTGGTGAACGAATGATCGTAACCCACCGCTTACTCAATAAAAGTGGTGGCACCCTGTTCCGTTGCTTGACTGGCCAGCGGCTTTACGTGAAACCTCCTTCGCAATTGCCATGCTACGTCGTGCCCTGGGATTACCCCCCAATCCTTACGAGTTTACACAGGATTTGGGGTAATAGAAAAGCCGTCGTTTCCGAAATAGTCCCGAATGAATCAACGGGCGCATCTGTTCAACCTGTCAATGCGAGAATAAACGGGACATTCCATGATTCTCTGATGGCTTTTAATTACATTACTTTCTTACAGGACTTTTGAATAGGAATATAACAAAATACCCACCAAAACGCTTTGAAATAAAAATATTCTTTTGAATACAGGTTTCAGAGGCTTGCTGGAAATAAGTAGACAGATTCAGCAAAAACCACGACAGAAACAAAGAATAGTCTATATTTCTGAACCAGGAGCCTGTCGGGCTTAACCCGGATATTTCATAAACTGCCCCTAGAGCCGCAAGGAGCAAGCAAGGCCAGGAGCCTGTTTATGAAATATCCGGGTTAAGCTTTCGAGCATGAAATTCAATAAATAGTTAGCGCTACTGACACATTGGTTAATGATAATGTCCAGATCCCCGTCTACCTTTGTGAAGATTTCCACAATACCAGAGGTGATCGTGAATCTTATTGGCCCTGCTCTGCTGGTTTTCCTGCTGATTATGTCCCCGTGTCAAACACTGCTGGCGCGTCGCGCCTTTCCGGCTAATCAGGAAGTGCCCGCAGCATCCCCGGTGACCTATGGTGATATCATGGGGGAGTTTGATCACTATATCGCCGCGCTCAGCCATATTGAGTGGCAGGAAAGTTATCTCCTGGCGCAACAAAGACTCATGGGTGATCCTGGCTATGCTTCCAACAGGCTTGATGCTTTATACCGCGAGCGAGAGTTTCTGCTACAACGGTTAACCCATATGCAACAGGCGTTGGATAGCAGCTATGTTGATATCGCTACCGGCTTGATGGGGTCCCAGACAGGCTATGACTCGCAAGGGAACGCCTTACCCAGGCAGACAAACCTACCGGCGGGTGAAAAAAAAGCCCATCGAAAGCCCTCAGATGACGATGATGGTGATGATATCAGCAATCCTTATGGCGATATTTTTTTTACCCCCTTGTACTCTGGTGGCGCGGGCAACCGCCATTCGTCCAGGCAGCTAAAAACGACTAAAGCGCTGCTTAATAACAATGAATCCCTGACACTGGAGCAAGTTCGTATGGTATCCGGCCTGGGTTCAGTGGGTTCACGCTGGTGGCAGAAACGACACCGGCCAGGTTTTCGCGGCAACTCCTCGCCACAAATACCACTTCCCCGTGTCCACGGCCATCATTGATGGTGGTGTGCTTTTGATGAGAATGGCAGTCTGCTTCTTTTCTCGTGTAGAGTGAGTTCTAAGAAATTGTTTATTATTACACCTTTTATTGACAATGCTGTCCTCCCGTTGCTATGATTCTGCCCGTTGTTACACCACTGTGCGACAATCAGGCACTTTGCGCTATATCCATTAAACGTTATTTGTATGCGCGATGAAGCTGCTTATAACAGGGTTTCGTGTGGTTTAGCGCATTTGGTTAAGACAGGTGAAACACTTATCTTTGCCTTAAAAGGCAGTGCAGAGGTTAAAACCCTCTCACACAGCACAACAGAATCGGGGTATAGCGCAGTCTGGTAGCGCGCCTGCTTTGGGAGCAGGATGTCGGGAGTTCGAATCTCTCTACCCCGACCACGTTCAATCAAAACCCACACAAAAATTCAGCGCATTACATCCAGGTACCTGACTGCGGACGGCGGTCGTCGTTCTCAAAATACCGATAGATACAGGTAACTGAAAATAGAGCCAGCATCAGACTGCCTGATTTAACCCCCTCTGAAAACCCATAGCGGTTAAAAATCCCTTTGCTCTGCTCAGCTTGCCGTCTTCAGGACAATATTTGTACTCTGCTGGGTCTCATCAAACACCACCTCTGCATCCCCTTTTTTCAGCAGTGCGAGGACAGCTTTAACACGGCTGTCGAGGGACTGGTCATACCCATTGTCTGTGCCATCGCGGCTGACAAACTCTTCAATTAAATTACGCAAGGTGGCGGGTTCAAGTAACGTGTAAGGAATAATCATCAGGGCAGCCGCTCCAGATCCGTCACCAGAAAGTACGTCCCGTGGGACTCCCAGACAACATTGATATCCCATAACGCAGTGCCATGGCGCCGGTGGGTTGTTTCACGCAAGTAAGCCGGTCGTGGGTCCTGACCCAGCACTTCTTTAATTAGCTGTACCAACTGCCGACCCGTGACTTGTTCATAGGCAGCGCAGCGTGCCATAGCCTGGTCAGAGAAACGCACGTCGAACAGTGTGACAGGCGAAGGCGCAAAACCACCTGAGGCTTCGGGAAGCGCATCCGCGTAGGGAAGGTAAGGTTTAATATCAATCACCGGTGTACCATCGAGCAAATCAACAGCACCAAGTTTTAACACCATTTTACCATTACCTGTACGAATACCTCTCAACTCAACAACAGAGGTGCCCACAGGGTTTGGCCGGTGGGTAGAACGCGTGGCAAAAACCCCCTTTCGCTCACGCCCGCCAAGGCGCGGTGGTCGGACGGTGGCTCGCCAACCTTCCTCCATGGTTTTATGGAAAATAAAATGCACCCAGATATGAGAAAAAACGTCCAGCCCGCGCACCAGATTTTCCTGATTGTAAGGAGATAGCAGCTCCAGCTCAGCCTCAGCAGCTTTGACAATACCGGGTTGACGTGGAATGCCGAATTTTTGTCGGTAACAGGAATGAATGATACCAATCTGCTCGAACTGAAAACGGGGTAACGGTATTTTCTGCATGGTACTTTCATTCAAAATGCTTTCAGCCTACAACGTTGCTTATCATTTGCAAGAAAAATCCAGGAGGCTGTTTACCCATCAAGGCATGTCACTGGAAAGCGACTGGCTGGCGAGACAATTTCTTCTTGAGCGGCGATTGTCTGAAGCTCCCATTCATTTTGACGCAGCGTTTCTTTTAAAATTCCGTAGCAAGCATTGTTGCAATGTTGAAATGCATCCATGGGCGTCCAGCCGTTTAATAGCCCTCCGGTAAAAAGCGCTGCGATAAGGTCTCCCACGCCCACAGGATGTCGGGCAAAGTCCAGGTGGGGACGTTGAGCCAGATAGACGTTTTCACCAGCGGCCAGCATCATGGAAAAACGGGATGATGACAGGCTGTGCAGGTGCTTGACCAGAACCATTTCAGGGCCTTTGCTTAAAGCAACCTTGCAGGCATGTATAGCATCTTCCAGGCAGTCAATGGTTACGCCCGTAAATCGGCTCAGTTCAAACTGGTTAGGCACGATAACATCAGCTAACGGCATAGCTTTATCGATTAACGCTTCGGCAACGCCAGAAGGTACGATGCACCCCTTTTCAGGGGAACCCATCACAGGGTCGCAAACGTAAAGTGCCCTGGGGTTTTGCTGCTTTACCAAAGACACCGCATCCATCACCGCCTGACATTGATCAGCACTACCGAGGTAGCCAGAAATGACAGCCTGACAACCTTTCAGCGCATCAATGGCGTCAAGTCCATGGACTAAATCTGAAATGGTCTCTGCCTTGAATGCATTCCCTCTCCACCCCTGGGAGTATTGGGTGTGGTTTGAAAACTGAACCGTATGCAACGGCCAGACTTCAAACCCCATTCGTTGCAGAGGGAAGACGGCAGAACTATTACCAGCATGACCAAAAACAACGTGTGATTGAATGGATAAGACGCCTTCCATTAACATCCCTTTTCATGTTTATCGCAGACCAACGTGACGGCAGGACTTCAAGATTGCCTCTAGGAGCCTGTCCGAGAATAGACTACCCTACTGCGGTTGCGATAAATGGGTCTAAAAATTCCTGCTTCTTCGTCAAATAGCCCCACTATTATCCTCA
>NZ_JAVLSP010000093.1:0-14617 GCF_031528575.1 Candidatus Sororendozoicomonas aggregata | reverse complement strand
TGGCATCACTTGAAAATAAAAAAACGACAAAGTTATTATGTATAATTACTTTTTTTAAAAGGCATCTATAATGCTCAAGTAGTGTACAAAAGTAGATGATCAGGAACAATATTATGCCAAATGAATATGGTACATTTACAGAGCCAGGGCCTATTACCGTTCAACCCTCATTCACGGAAAGGGGCTATGCCCCCCTTCTCAATCAAGATAATACTGATCATCCTCAGATGCCGTTAACTGAACTTAATAATCCAGTGTGCGCTATCTGCCGGGAAAATTATGAGGTCGGTAATGTAATAGGCAAGCTAAAAGGGTGCGGCCATATTTTTCATGAGAATTGTGTACTGACTTTGCTTGGTGTACCCAGTATCTACCTGGACCCTTCTGAGCCCCCACAAATGCACCCTTATTGCTGTCGCAAAGCAGTAAGAGTGTGTGGCCCAAACACTAACATGTATTTATATTACATACTCGGTGCTACCTGCTGTATGTGTTGCATCCCTTACTGTTCATGCAATCTGCATCCGCGTCGTGTTGAACTCACTGATAATGATATCAGACTTCTTCATAAACCCGACGACCCCAGATTCCTTTCAGACCACATTAGAAATCTGGATTGGTATTATAACGAATGCCATTACACCGAATGGTTAGACTTAATGGGAAGATTACCCAGATGTCCATGTTGCCGTAAACCTTTTGAAATCAGAGGAAGTTACACTCTCTACCAGATCGTTGAAGGCCCCCCCAGCGATCTCCATAAGGATGAAATACGCTGCATAGTTGCTTGAGTGAAATGGACCCCAAAAATCAGACAGTGGTGTAAGCTCTGATCAATCTCAAATTGGATAGAGCCATCATGAGCCAAAAGCGCAAACCATACAGTTCAAATTTCAAGTCGAAGATTGCCCTCGCAGCCATCAAAGGTGATCGGACAACCACTGAGATTGCCGCACGTTTTTTAGCCCCTTAGCACGAAAGCTCGATCATTGAAGAAAGGTCTTCGCCTTTCTCTGGTCGAGCATAGTAACCCGGATGTATCTATTATCAACCAGTGTCGTTTACTTGGCGTGTCACGGTCAGCAGTCTACTACTAGCCACACAAAGATCTACCGGAGGATTTGTCGTTGCCGCGCCTGATAGACGAGCAATACCTGACCTCCCCCTTTTATGGATCACGCAGGTAAGATGTGTACGTTTTTATGGAGTCTGGGGTAAGGGGCACAGGGTTTATCCCTGTCTGTTGAAAGAACTGTACATCAGTCGCCCCAATCAGGTATGGACAACGGATCTGACGTATATTCCCCTGGAGCTAGGAGCCTGGTTGCCATTATGGACTGCTGTCGGCGGGTATTGGCTTGGCGATTGTCCAATACCATGGAGGCTGACTTCTGCGTAGATGCCCTTCAGGAGGCACTGGATCGTTATGGAGCGCCAGAAATCTTTAACAGTGATCAGGGTAGCCAGTTTACCAGTGACGCTTTCACAGGTGTACTTAAGGAACACGGCGCTCAGATCAGCATGGATGGCAAAGGATGTTACCGGGATAATATCTTTGTCGAGGGCTCTGGCTTAGTGTAAAGTACGAATGTGTTTACCTGAAGGCATTTGACAATGCTGCTCAATTGAAAGACGGGCTGAGAAAGTCTTTTCAGTTGTATAATCTCGAGCGACCTCATCAGGTTGGGTGATCATACACCCTACCAAGTCTATTTTAAGCAGGCAGCGAGCCTGACGAACGGTAGATCAGAGCTTAACTAACCACTCAGGTTGTTTGATTTTTGGGGATCACTTCATTATGCAAAATGAATATGACACATTTACAAAGCCAGGGCCTATTACCGTTCAACCCTCATTCACGGAAAGGGGCTATGCCCCCCCTCTCAATCAAGACAATACTGATCATCCTCAGATGCCGTTAACTGAACTTAATAATCCAGTGTGCGCTATATGCCTGGAAAATTATGAGGTCGGTAATGTAATAGGCAAGCTAAAAGGGTGCGGCCATATTTTTCATGAGAATTGTGTACTGGCTTTGCTTGGTGTACCCAGTATCTACCTGGATCCTTCTGAGTCTCCACAAATGCACCCTTATTGCTGTCGCAAAGCAGTAAGAGCGTGTGGTCCAAACACTAACATGTATTTATATTACATACTCGGTGCTACCTGCTGTATGTGTTGCATACCTTACTATTCATGCAATCTGCATCCGCGTCGTGTTGAACTCACTGATAATGATATCAGACTTCTTCATAAACCCGACGACCCCGGATTTCTTGCAGACCACATTAGAAATCTGGATTGGTACTTTAACTATTGCCATTCCACCGAATGGTTAGACTTAATGGGAAGATTACCCAGATGTCCATGTTGCCGTAAACCTTTTGAAATCAGAGGAAGTTACACTCTCTACCAGATCGTTGAAGGCCCCCCCAGCGATCCCCATAAGGATGAAATACGCTGCATAGTTTCTTAAGATAGTTGTTTGAGATAGCTGTTTGAGGTCTGATTTACAGTTCGTCCGGCTCGCTTCCTGCTTAAAGTAGACTTGGTCGGATCTATTATCACCCAACAGCTGATGAGGTCACTCAGTAGTATACCACTGAAAATACCTTTTCAGCCCTTGTTGCAATTGAGCAGCATGGTCGAATGTCTTCAGGTAAACACATTCGTACTTTACGCGTTCCTAAGAAGCAGTCTTAAAAGTCTGCCCGTAGCGAGGACGGCGAGAAATGGCAGATAAAAAGTCGCTTTTGCGAGGAGAATAGCGGGACTATTTGACGAACAAAAGCGACTTTTTAGACCCATTTATCGCAGCCGCAGTAGGAGCATGACTTTTAAGACGGCTTCTAAAGCCCCTCGACAACGCTATCAAACAGTCAATGCCCGGCCGCGTGCCTGCGCCAGCAACAAGCCTGGGCGTGAGCACAATGGCATCAGGCAGGATTTTACAGTTGGCGGAGACGCCACGGTGCTTTAAAGGGCAAGAACTGAACCCACCACACTGCCCTTTTAACCTGAATTCAAGTTAAAAGTCACGCAACTAATGAGAAAACGATCTATTATCAAACGACCAGCATGTTGCGCGCACAAGAGTATTGGCCTACCAACTTTTATCGTTGTCGTTATGGGAAGATGGTCACGACAAGCAGTATTCGGCGCTTGTTTATTCAACGATGGAGGTAAGCATGGTTCGTATGCTTTTATTGATATGCCTCTGGATGCACATAGTTCCGCTGGCTGTGGCTGATAATACCAGTGAAAAAGACCAACTTTTCGCACTCATTGAAAAGCGCTTGTCTTTGATGCCTGCCGTTGGGCTATACAAGGCCCGACACCATAAGGCGATAGAAGATATCCCCCAGGAAACGCGCGTGCTGACCCTAACTGTCAGCAAGGCGGTAGCTGCGGGACTTGATCCTGCCCTGGTACGGGAGTTTTTTGTCGCGCAGATCACTATTGCCAAGGTCATTCAGTACCGTTACCGTGCAATACTCCTCCTAAACCCTTTACCCGATCAACATGCGGATTTAAGCCTGATTCGTCAACAATTGACTCAACTGAGCGACGCCATTGTTGATCAAATGGCTGTCGTATTGAAAAAAGGTGCGATCACAGATTCAGACTGGGCGACCTTCAATCAGAGCGTTCAAGTACCCTACCTGGAAGAACCGGGCAAGCGGCAACTGTTTAAAAGCCTGAAGAAAGTCAGGCTAAAGAAGATCTCAAATCACCAACTCTCACGCACAGGCGTGTATGTCAGTCCGCGTATGGCTTATCTTTTAACGGATAGCACGCAATTATCTTACGCCTTTGTGAAGCACCTTCAATCTTCATAACTGCCATCATCTTCTTCATCGTCGTAGCCGTCCTCATCTTCGTCTTCATCCTCGTCCTCCTCATCCTCCTCATTGACGTCATTCTCATCTTGATCGTCATCATCTAAATCACTGTCCGACCCCTTGTCCCATGGGTCTTGTTCAGTGGCATTCGCATTTGAGGACATCATCGTCATGAAACTGTTTTCGGGCATACAAGCCAAGGCAAGAAAGAGACAAAAGAGCAGTTTTACGCACAGCCGTACGGGCATAGTCACCATCATTCAATACACTCCTGAAAAGGCCATTGATATTACTTATGGGTGTAAAAACAAATAAAAATTATCTCATTTTTAGCAGAATTCGGATGTCTTGCAAGGAAGGCAGGCAAAAAAAACAGGCGGCCACTGGATATCAGCCACCGGGTGAACAGATTTCTGATCTAGGAGGCTGTCCGAGAATAGACTGCCCTACTGCGGTTGCGATAAATTGGTCTAAAAATTCCTGCTTCTTCATCAAATAGCCCCGCTATTCTCCTCAGAAGCAGAAATTTTTATCCTCAATTTCTCGCAATCCTCGCTAAGGGCGCTATTCTCGGACAGGCTCCTAGGCTGCCACAGAGTTGGAGAGGTAGCCCGTGCGGAAAGCCTGAATTTTAGCAATGTAGCTATTATATTCAGGGGAACCGCCATGGGAATAGTTCAGGTTTTTGAACAGCCCTGTCAGTTTCACAAAATAACCACGGGCAGCGTCCTTATCGGCAAAATCATAGGACTGGCGAATCAGGCTGATGGCTAACTCGAAACAGTCCTTCTGACGCTGCATAGGGCAGCTGCTATCCACATCATCAAAAGCGTCCTGCTGAAGATAGACCATATCCAGAAAGAGGGATTTCTGGTAAGTCACATAATCGTCCAGGGTGATACCCTCTTCACCCGTGACCTGCATCATTTGATGAATACTATCGCCACGCACCAGTAAATCCTGCATTTCCTTGACACCGCTGACCCATTGTGGCGACAAGTTTTCACCGTACCAGTCGGCCAGCTGATCCAGATAACGAGACCAGGAAATCAATGGATCAATGGCAGGGTAGAATCGCTTGTAAGCACGCTCGTAAGACAAGCCCAGGAAGGTTTTCACCGTCCCCAGTGTCGCCTGCGTGACAGGCTCTTCAAAATTGCCGCCGGCAGGGGATACAGAGCCTACCATCGTCAGAGAGCCTTCCTCACCCGCTTCATTGATGATGACACCACAGCGCTCATAGACCCCCTTAATGGCCGAGTCCATATAGGCAGGAAAACCTTCTTCACCCGGAATCTCTTCCAGGCGGTTAGAGGTTTCACGCATGGCCTGTGCCCAACGGGAGGTAGAGTCAGCAAGTGCCAGCACGTTATAGCCCATCTGGCGATAATACTCTCCCAGTGTTAACCCGGTATAAATAGAGGCTTCACGAGCTGCTACCGGCATGGACGAGGTATTACAGATAATCACAGTACGGTCAATCAGCGCGCCCCCGGTGGTTGGGTCTTGCAAATGAGGAAACTCTTCGATAGTTTCCACCACTTCACCCGCACGCTCACCACAGGCTGTCACAATAACGATATCAGAGTTGGAGTAGCGCGAGAACGAGTGCTGAAGTACCGTTTTACCCGAACCAAAGGGACCCGGGATACAACCTGTTCCACCACGGGCAATGGGGAAAAAGGTATCAACGATTCTCTGGGTAGTAATCAGTGGCGCATTAGGGTACTGGCGAGCTGTTTTCCCTTTTTTGGCCAGTGTACCGGCAATGGACTTACGCACGGGCCAGCGCTGGTACATGGTGAGGGGAACTTCTTCACCGTGACTGTTTTTTACACGGGCAACAACCGTGTCAACGGAAAAGTTACCTTCCTGAATCCACACGACCTCCACCTCACCGTCAATATCAAAGGGGATCATGATCTGGTGGGTAAAACGCCCTTCTGGCACAGTGCCGAAGGTTTGACCAGCGTGCAGTTTATCCCCTATTTTCGCGGTGGCAGTAAACGCCCAGTGCTGACTGTGATTAAGGGACTCTAACTGCACGCCCCGTTGAAGGAAATTACCATGCAGTGCCGCCAGACGTTCCAGGGGATTTTGCAGCCCATCATAAATCTGTCCCAGAATACCCGGCCCGAGATCAACGGATAGCATCTGTCCTGTTTGAATAATCTTATCACCAACAGCGACACCACGGGTTTCTTCATACACTTGAATATCCGCCGTATTGCCGCGCACCCGCAGTACTTCCGCCATCAGTTGTTCGTCAACGCTCTCATTGGCGCGCCGACTCGGCAGCACATAAACCACCTCGTTTTTAACCAATGGCTTGCTACTATTTTCAAGGCTTTCGACCGTGATAATATCACCGAGAACGGCCACAACCTGGGCCGTAGATTCGGCGGTGGATGGGGTTGATGTCTGTTTGCTCATGAATTGAACCTGTTCATTGTGAAAACTTATGGCTGGGGCAGCCGGGCAGCAAATTCACCCAGCGCGCGCTCCGTCAGATCATTAAACCGGCCAATAGCCTGCTCGCCATCATAACTGGTCCAGCGGGCTACCAGGTTCCAGCGCAGTACGTAAATCATCACGGCTTCAAAATCAAACCGATGATTGACCCCAATCTCATCGAGCTTATGCCACACGGCCCCAAGCAGGATTTTTTCCAGTTGCTTGTAAGCTTTTTTATCCAGGCACTCCACAGCATCAACAATCCACGGAAAGGTATTTTGCAAAGCAAGCGTCGGGGAGTTCCAGTTTCTTCGGATGTAGGCGTAGCGAGTGCCATAGCTCCAGTGGGGAATAGCAGGGGCCGGGGCATCTCGCATTTTACGGCGCAGGGCCGCCACCACAGTGCGCATATCAAGACGCCAGTTCACCAGTTCGCGCATAGCGGCGCTATCAAGTTCAGCTAGCAGACGAGGCGCCATTTTGATCAGGGCAGCTTCTTCGACATCATCGCCCAAATGGCTCCAGTGCATTAATTGCTCAACCTTAACCAGCATGTCTCGATCATTGCGCCCGAGCATGGACAGGCGACGATCGAGCTGTATCCGCGAGATAGGGGTGATCTTGCTCTGGAACAGTGAATCAATGTGTGGCAGCGATGTCAGCAAAGTGTAGTAGCTATTTTCGACCACAGCAGGCCCCCTTATTTAATGATACCTTCAAGGAGCGCACGAAACCGTGGCTGAAGGTGACGAAGCAACACGGCAGAGACAGCCTCGTCAGACAGTTCCACTTCGATATTCTTGTCCTTCAGGCAGAAAGTGATACCTGTTTGCTGGGCACTGCCCACAGTAAAGGTCACGCCTTTTTGCAGCATAGTGCTGGCCTGACTCATGGCAAACGCGAGCAGCCCGCCCTCTTTCAGCAGCTCTGGACTATCGCGAAGCTCATCAACGCCAATGATTTTCTGGGGCAGCACAACATTCACGTGTTCTTCACTGTGCAGGGCGTTATCGCCAGCCACTTGAAGAATCATTTTTTCCAGCAGCTCATCGTTAGCCATAGTATGGCTTACCACGCCACGAATCTGTTGAGAAAACTGGTTAAGCAAGTAATCTTTCAGTTCTAAAATGGCATTGCGTTCTGCCAGCTCAAGAGCCTCCTGCCCGGCCTTGGTAATAAAGCTGGCTTCTTCACGGGCTTTGTCCACAATCCCTTGCGCTTTTTGCTCAGCCTCTTTGATCAGTTGCCCGGCTTGTATTTCTGCCTTGCTAACGATAGCGTTGGCCTGGTCCCGGCCATTTTGTACGCCCTGGTTTTTGAGTTTTTCAATCAGTTCCTGGACGCCAACGGAAACCGTTTTTCCTTCAGGGGTAATTGCAGCGGTCATTTTTCAATCCTGTATCCTGTCGGTTGCCTCTCCCTCAGCGTGGGAAAGGCCGCGTGTTGTTATGGCGTGATGCCCTGGGCAATGACGAGCGCAAAGACAAACGCAAAGACTGAGAAGCCTTCAACGATGGCAGCAGGCGCGATGGATAGACCAAATACATCGGGCTTGTTTTTAGAAGCATTGATACAAGACGCAACAGCATGGCCTTGATAAATCGATGAATACAGCAAGGCAAAACCGGTCAGAATGCCAACGCCAAAAATCCCGGGCGCGCTTTGCTCAGTAATACCAATACCGTTGAGGATAAACATGATCACAATGCCGTAAATAACCTGAGAAGAGGGCATGGCGGAGACACCGATATATTTACCATAACCACTTTCCACATCCAGCATGGCGCCACAGGCAGCCTGTCCTGCAACCGAGCAGCCGATGGAGCTGCCGATAGCGCCCAACCCGATAGGCGCAAACACGCCGAGCCAGCCCAGGGCAAGAATCAGATCTTCCATTGTTAGTCCTCTTTTTTACTAAACGTTTTAAAAGGGTAGCCTTCTTCAGACAGACCCCAGTTACAAAACTCAATAACATTCAGACGCATGCCGTGAACGACACCACTCATCAGACAAAGGGAGAAATTCAGCACATGACCGAGCAGCAAAATCAAACCGGCAGACAGTACCCCAAAAACAGGCGTAGTGTGCATGGCTTCAGCGGCCAGGTTGTTAAACGTCATCGCCAATGAGGCACCTGAGAGGCCAAGGGCAAACAGACGCATATAACTGAGCACGTCACCAAAAGCACCTGTGACATTAAACAACGCCAGCAAGCCATCGAATATTCGCAAGATCACGTCGGTGAACTTGCGTATCGGGCGGGTACTGGTAAACAAAAAGACCAGTGCCGCCCCGATGATCATCATCGCCGGCGCCAGGTGTTGCTGCCAGCTCCTGGGAAGATCACCCATATAGCTGAGCCAGAATGCTAATCCACCGGAGATCAACAGTGTCCAGCCTGCGGGGGCGAGGGCATACAATCTTGACCGATTGACCCAGAAGGTTGCCAGATTAGCAACCAGCAGGTGAGCGACACCAATGGAAATGGACAGTTTCATCATGGAGTCGTAGTGGTGTAAATCAAACACGGCCACGCTGGCAAGGAAGCTGCCTTGCGCCGGCGCGACGCCAAAGTAACTCCCAACCAGCACCCCCCAGACAATGCCAAGGCCGGACATAAACAACCCCATATTAAGCAGACGTTTACCCGTTTCGGTGCTTCGCGTTTTTCCCCGCAGGCTAAACAGGATCAGGGCAAAAACACCGCAATACAGCGCGTCACTCATGATCATGGCGAAGAATAATGAGAAGGAGTAAAACACGGCATTGCCCGGGTCCCAGGCCCGATAGCTGGGCAACTGAAAGAAGGACAGGGCATCAGCACCGCCACCGGTACTTTGGGGATTGTCCAACTGAGTTGGCGGAGTATCTTCGTCTTCCGGTGGCTGGATAATCGCCGCGATACCATTGTTCGCGGCAAAAGCCTCCACAGCCTGCTGATCACTAACGGGCACCCAACCCTGCACCAGGAAAAACTGGTCTTCGTCCTGCGCGGTATGACCAGCATGGTACAACTCCGCCTGATCGTGGCGCGCGGCCAGACTTTGACCAAGCAGGTAGCGCCAACGACTGAGGGATTCCCGCTCAGCATGAAGATCCTCCAGGGCATGTTCCGCTTCTTCCAGTTGTTGCTCCAAGGCAGAAAGAGACTTCTTGCCAATACGCGAGCGAGGTACGGGCAGCAATCCTTCTTCTGGCTCTTGCTCAGCAATCACGATGACATAACTGCGTTTATGATCCTGATGAATGATATCCCACGGTAGTTCAACAGCGCTCAGCGTGTTCATTTCCCCATTGGGAATAACATAGAACCACAACCGCTGATCACTGAGATCAGAGAGATCCGGCAGGGAAAACTCTCCCCAGGGACGTACTTCACGAATACGCTCTTCCAACTTATCGCGCTCATCGGACTTTGCGCGCGCGGCCCCTTTGTTAGCCAGCACCTTATCAACGATAGTGTCGATGCATTGTGACTGTTTGTCATGCACCTGTCGGCGCTGTCGCGGGCAACGCTCAAGCCATGCCAGGGCTTCTTTGGCTTGTGCCGGTTGCATAAAAGCCCGACTGTCACCTGAGGTTGGCTCTGACAAAGGAATCAGGTGCATACAGCCTAACGTTTGAAGCTCTTTCAGAACCCGTGTTTTGTCATCCTCGGGCCCGTACAGGGTGATTTTATTGAGTGGTTTTATCGCCATTGTTTTTTACAGATCATTACCAGTGCTGACAGGGTCAGAACTGCTTTTGATTTA
The DNA here is from genome assembly GCF_031528575.1 of Candidatus Sororendozoicomonas aggregata. NCBI lineage: Bacteria > Pseudomonadati > Pseudomonadota > Gammaproteobacteria > Oceanospirillales > Endozoicomonadaceae > Candidatus Sororendozoicomonas > Candidatus Sororendozoicomonas aggregata. The sequence continues at coordinate 4,569 of NZ_JAVLSP010000093.1, read as the reverse complement.
CTGCCTCCTGGCTGCCTGTGCCAGTTTACCTTTGGACAGTTTGGCGTTCACAACACCCGCACGATCCTGGTCTGACATATAAATCTGAATTTTCTGAATGTTCTTCCGGGTCTCGGGAATCAAAACCTTGGAGAATAAGTTTACCCGCTGTGACGTCGTGCGTGTGGCTTTATCCAATTCCTGATAGCGCAGCTGACGTACCTGCAACTCAATACGCAGGCGGATCATCTGTTGCAGTAATTCCACCAGGTAATCCACCCAGTGTGGTTTAGCCAGATCGCTATAGGGTGTCAGGCTGATCTCAACGCGCTCTACTAACGGCACCCGTGTACCTACAATGTTTTCTGTCGTTAACCTGACACCCGTTACCTTGACCAGATTCTCAACCTGAACATCATCTCGAGCCAGCATGGGAAGCTGTGCTCTGACCAGGCGTTCAACATCATTCAGGGCTCCCTGGGTTTCCTCCAGAGCCTCTTCCGCTTTTTTGCGTTCAATCATTAGCTGCTGTCGCTTGAGTTCCAGCGCTGGCAGGTAACGATTAAAAGTTTTCAAGCCGCGCTTTTCCTTATTCAGCGCACTTTTATTAAGGGCTACTTTAGCCATGGTTACGCCTCAGCTTTGGCAAGGGCTTCCGGGGCACAGACCTGGTCTTTGTTGGGCCAGTACTTTTCCAGCAAACTCTGCTTGATGAGCGTTTCTTCTGGCTCAAAACATTCCGCCATCATTTCCCAACCAAGATCAAGGGCTTCTTCCAAGGGTAGTACCACATCCAGTGCCATGAATTGTTTTTTGAACATCTCACCGAATCTGATGGTTTTCAGGTCATAGTTAGACAGTTCAAAGGCCATCGCCTGCTTTTGCTGGGCGTTGACCGCGTCAGAGTAAAAGCGAATCATGGTATTCATGATGGTACTATGGTCATCGCGGGTTTCTTTTCCCTGTACCATCTGCTTCAAGCGGGAAAGTGAGCCAAAGGGGTCCAGCACGCCTTCATGAAGATAGAACTGCCCTTCGGTAATATAGCCAGTATTATCGGGGACAGGGTGGGTCACATCGTTCCCGGGCATGGTGGTCACCGCCAGAATAGTTACCGAACCGGCACCTTTGTAGTCACAGGCTTTTTCGTAGCGACGTGCCAGCTGGGAATAAAGATCCCCCATATAACCCCGGTTGGCAGGGATCTTGTCCATGGCCACACCGATTTCTTTCATGGCATCAGCGTACGAGGTCATATCCGTCAGGAGAACCAGGACTTTTTTGTTTTCTTTTACGGCAAAGTGCTCAGCCACGGACAACGCCATATCAGGTGTCAACAACCGCTCTACGGTGGGATCAGAGGCCTGGTTGGTGAACATTACCGTACGGGAGGATACCCCGGCTTTTTCAAACTCGGTTTTGAAAAAGTGATAATCATCGAAAATAAGCCCCATACCACCAAATACGACGATGTCCGCTTCAGCCTCGATGGCAATTTGTGCCAGAAAACGGTTATACGGTTCGCCCGCAACAGAGAATATCGGAATTTTTTGCGATTCAACCAACGTGTTGAATACATCAATCATCGGTACGTTAGTACGAACCATGCGTGAGGCCAACACCCGGCGTACAGGGTTGACAGAAGGCCCGTCAATTTCAACTTTAGGGTCCTGCTCCAGTGAAGGGCCACCATCGATGGGTTCACCAGCACCGTTGAAAATACGCCCCAGAATATTAGACGAATAGGTTGTCTTCATGGGCTCACCCAGAAAGCACACAGTCGCTCTGGTGGACAGGCCCTTGGTTCCGGCAAACACCTGAAGGGATACTTCTTCGTGATCAATCTTGATGATTTGCGCCAGGGAGTAGCCTTGTCCATCCTGTTCAATCAAGGCAAGATCGCCGTAGTTTGCCTGGGCGCTGCCTTCGCTAAGGTTGGGCACATGCACGCGAATAAGGTCACCGACAATACTGAGAATATTAGTGTATCGCAAAAGACTCTGGGGCATTTCTGCACCTCTTTAGGCTGAAAAAAAGGCGGAAGAGTTTCTGTCATGATATCTGCCTGACACGTTCAGATTCGCGAACAGGCAAAGACCCTGGAAAAATGCTGGGGGTTGCTGACAGTTAAACAACAATAATGGGGACAGAGTATAGTCAGCATCCTCTCCTTCTTACTGAAAAACGCGGATGACAATACCTAATGAAGGTGGGAATCGCAACCATTGAAGTGGGCAACGTCCTGATATTTGCCTACTTTCACACTACTTTCCCAAGTTTTGCCGGTGACGAAAAAAAGAGAATGCGGGTACTTTTAAGTATTTTCAGCAAATAGCGCTAAAAATCAGAAAGTTCTTATAAAATTATCTGTTTTTGTCGTGGACAAAAATTACCCTTATTGGAGGAGCCTCACAATACTCGCGATACAATAAGGCTCTTAATGGGTTCCAGGGAGCTGCTATTTTAGAAGCGCTTTTCTTGACTAATGGTGCTCCGCAGACCAGTAAAATCGGGAGAAGGAAGTGGTTAATTTTCTCAAGTTTTAGCGAACTCCCTGGAACCCATTATACAACTGAAAATACTTTCTCAGCTCGTCTTTCAATTGAGCGGCATTGTCAAACGCCTTCAGGTAAACACATTCGTACTTTACACTACGCCAGAGCCACTCGACAAAGATATTATCCCGGTAACATCCTTTGCCACCCATGCTGATCTGAACGCCGTGTTCCTTAAGTACACCTGTGAAAGCGTCACTGGTGAACTGGCTACCCTGATCACTGTTGAAAATTTCTGGGGCACGCTCCAGAAGCTCGCGTTTCCAGGTCGTTACCATGGTCGGGTGGATCTCAAAACGCGCGGCAATCTCAGCGGTTGTCTGATCACCTTTGATGGCTGCGAGGGCAACCTTCGACTTGAAATTTGAACTGTATTGCGCGCGCTTTTGGCTCTTAATGGCTCTATCCGATTTGCTATTGATCAGAGCTTACACCACTGTCTGATTTTTGGGGTCTATTTCATTCTCATTCATTTCACCATTTCGGGGATCTATTTGTGTAACAACAGGCGTGGTCGTAGGTACTGGCACAAAAGGCTGATTATCACTGGAATAAATAGCGGGACGCCGGGGAATACGCACCAGAAAAAATAAGCCGGTCAACCCCATAATAATGGCAAAATAAATCATCAGACCATTCTCATGCCCACGTAAAAAATAGCCGGCAATAACTGGGCCGATACAGGAACCACTGCTATAGCCCAATAACAACCCCTGGGTGCCCGCAATAATATCCTCTCGCTTTAAATGATCACAACCATGACTGATTGCCAGCGGGTACAGGGTAAACGTCGTACCACCGATCAGAAAAAGTAACAACATATGGAACCAGCCCTGAGCAGGCCAAACCACATAAAGAAGTGACCCAAGGCAACCTGCCAGGCTGATAGCAACCAATACCTTTCGCCGGTCTACAGAGTCCGAATATTGTCCGACAGGATATTGCAACAGCATGCCTCCGAACATGGTGATGCCCAGTTTCAGACCCAGAGTTCCCTCCTCACTCCCTCCTGACATTAACTGGACGGGTAAAAGGGAGTACAGGGCTCCAAGCACCATTCCGGCAGCCAGACAACCAATCATAGCGGAGGGTGTCAACTTGAAAAGTTTAATAAGATTGATACTACTGTTATTGCTTAACTCCGGGGAAGGTATCCGGGTCAACGCCGGCGGCAAGATTGATAACGAAAACAAAATGCCCACCACAAAAAATGGCAAATAACTCGTACTGTCAAGCACGCCAACGAATAATTGGCCCAGGGCATTGGAGCCATATAGGGCTACCATGTAAAAGGCCAATACGCGACCGCGATCTTTTTCATCACTTTCACATAACAGCCATGACTCCACCACCACAAAGATCCCGGCTACCGCCAGACCATTGAGAAATCGTAAAAAAAACCATGCCGCAACAGCGTCAAACACCGCCAGACTGAGCACGGAAGAGCACAATAGCGCCATAAACGCGGCAAAGGATCGGATATGTCCAACCCGGGTTACTGTTCGCTCAGTACGGAATGAACCGGCCAATAACCCGAGGTAATAAACTCCGCCCATGTAGCCCACTAACACATCATCACCCATGGCGTTATTAAGTCGCAGGGGGATAAGGGTCATGAGATACCCACAGGCCAGAGAAAAAACAGAAAGGCCCAGTAAGGGTGAGAAATATCGTTTCATAAGCGATTATTTTTTCAGTAAGTGTTTCTTTCAGTATTGACATTGATGGCTTTTACAATTTAACAACAAAAAACCTGGTCAGTGTTCAATCTGAAAACCAGTATATTCTAACTTTGGCAAGGAGCAGGAAAAAATAACCGGTAGAATGTGTTAAAGGTTGATGCGTACAGTGGGGTTATCTGATAAAAACCGCAAAATCAGTGCCCTCCCTAAAAAAACAAAATTACCCAGAACAAGATGCTTGATGGGTGCTATCGTCTAGGAGCCTGACCGAGAATAGCGCCCGTAGCGAGGATTACGAGAAATTGAGGATAAAAATTTCTGCTTCTGAGGATAATAGTGGGGCTATTTGACGA
>NZ_JAVLSP010000092.1:0-14844 GCF_031528575.1 Candidatus Sororendozoicomonas aggregata | reverse complement strand
GGAGCCTGTCGGACTTATGCTTTCGAGCATAAAATTCAGTAGGGCGAGTCAGAATGTTCGATCAATTTGTGCGAATAGTTGACCTATTTAAGCAAATTGATCGGAAATTCTGGCCGTACTTTCTCGCATTTTCTCGCACTTTCTCGCACTTTCTGGATTTTAGGCCGAAATTGTCTTAAGTCCGACAGGTTCCATAGAAGGCCTTGTTGTTTATGCTGACAGGCCGCGTTCCAAATCTGCTTTTAAGTCATTGATATTTTCCAGACCAACGGCAACACGAATCAAATTTTCAGAGATACCTGCTTTTGCTTTATCTTCATCAGATAAACGACAATGCGTTGTTGTTGCCGGATGGGTAATGGTCGTTCTTGTATCACCGAGATTGGCTGTTCGTGACATAATCTGAACAGCATCCATTACTCGCCAGGCTTCTTCGCGCCCGCCTTTTACCTGAAAGGCTAAAACACCACCAAAACCCGACTGTTGACGCACAGCAAGCTCATGACCCGGATGATCCTTTAAACCACAATAATGAACTTTTTCGACACCTGGGTGTTCACTCAGCCACTGCGCCAATGCCTGTGCATTTTGGCAATGGGCTTGCATGCGCAAAGGCAGTGTTTCCAGTCCCTTGTTAAATACCCAGGCATTAAATGCACTCATCGTCGCACCCACTGCACGTTGCCACAGGTGGACTTCGTTGACCAGCGCTTCTTGTCCGGCAACAACACCGCCCACACAGCGCCCCTGGCCATCAATGTATTTAGTGGTGGAATGCACTACCAGATCAGCACCATGAGCCAATGGTTTTTGAAGAACGGGGGTACAGAAACAGTTGTCCACCACTAAAATCGCGTCATTATTATGGGCAAGCTCTGACAATGCCTGAATATCGGCTACGTCACCGAGGGGATTGGTGGGTGTTTCCAGAAACAGCAAGCGGGTGTTCGGACGAATGGCACCACGCCATGCTTGGTAATCAGTGACATCCACAAAGGTCGTTTCCACGCCAAATCTGGCCAGATATTTTGTGAACAGAGTAACAGTTGTACCAAACACGCTTCGGGAGCACACCACATGACTGCCCGCTTCCAACAAGGCGGTACATGTCCCCATAATTGCGGCCATTCCCGATGCTGTGGCACAGGCATCATCGCCCCCTTCCATCACGGCAATGCGCTGTTCAAACATCCTTACGGAGGGGTTAGTGTACCGTGAATACACATTGCCCTCCTGTTCACCGGAAAAAACTGCCCGCGCCTGCTCCGCGCTGTCATAAGAGTAGCTGGAGGTGAGGTACAGTGCTTCGCTGTGCTCCTGCTGATGGCTCCGCGCAATACCTGACCGGATGGCTTGTGTTTCTATGGCCCACTGACCCTCACCTGCCTCTGTCTCCTGTACCGAAACTGTGTCTGTTATATTTTCTTTCTTTACCTGATGAGCCATTTTCTGCTTACCAATCACTGTGTCACTATTGTTAACACACCATAGCGAAATTCTGTGATGAAAAACACAGCAGCAAGCAACAATCTGGCTAAGGAGCTGCCTTATACCATGCGTTGATTTCAGGGGTTCATATTAGGCGCGATCTTACTCCGCGCTATTCTTAAGGCGGTCGGTTGGTAAATCTTCAGTGACGATAATGCGGGGTTCTGAGCCTTGCCTGAGGGTTATTCTTTCATTGGATGGTGTTTGACTGATGGTGAGTGTTGCTGTGCCCGTGGGTGAAGTAAGTTTGGATGTTATCAGGGTATCATGAATTAGCGTGCTCCTGTTCGTATAAGTTAGGCAGGTAATTTTTTCTCCATTTGGTAATGGCTGTTCATAGGTAGTCACGATTTCACCCTTAGTTGCACTGATTATTGCGCGCCTCGAGAGATAGTAGGGTTGATTATAAACTTTATTGAAGTGATGAGAGTAACGAGAAAAGCGGTTTACATAGTGGGTTCTTAGATGATCCGCGAACAAAGGCAGATAACCTGAAAGCTTCCCAGGACAGCAGGGACACACATAAGGCGTCTGTTTAATGTGGCTTTCCATGTGATCCATAAGCGTGGCATCTTCCGGGAAATATTCTCCACAGGCATTGCAGCGAAACGCTTTCTCGCCAGTGTGGGATCTTATGTGTCTGACCAGTTCTTTTTTATCAGTGGTAGCGAAAGTGTTACATAAAGCGCAGTGAAAATCAGGCATGATAAGCTTCTTCCCTGTGGTCTAAAGCTTGTTATCATAGTACTCCGTTTTAGTCTTTGTGGGCAATCAGGGGAAAACGTCTCGCTAGCGCGCGGCTTGAGAGACTTGAGACGGCTTCATACGATTACGCCCCGCAACAACAATAGACGGATGCAAGAATAGCCTGATCGCCCTGAGCTCAGGTGCTACCGGGGCTTGCAATTTTCAGTGTGTCCCCCATACTTGGATTCGCAAGACACCCGGTGATATGATCACCGCTCATTTCTGCTGAACTGCGCGTCCAGCAGTGGCTGATATAATTCATCCATATATAACATCAGCCTCAAACTTCAACCAAGTGGAGACACCCCATGGCTTTTGAACTGCCAGCCCTGCCTTATGCCCGTGATGCCCTTGAGCCACATATTTCCAAAGAAACCCTCGACTACCATTACGGCAAGCATCACAACACCTATGTTGTTAAGCTCAATGGCCTGGTCGAAGGCACAGAGCGTGCCAGTGAGAGTCTGGAAGAGATTATCAAAAACGCTGAAGGCGGCGTGTTTAATAACGCCGCTCAGGTCTGGAACCACACATTTTACTGGCACTGTCTGAGTCCGAACGGTGGTAGTAAGCCATCAGGGGAACTGGCGGATGCCATTGACAAGGCATTTGGCTCCTACGAGGCGTTTACCACCAAATTTACTGAGATGGCGGTGAATAACTTTGGTTCTGGCTGGACATGGCTGGTGAAAAATCAAGACGGTTCAGTGGACATTGTCAACACCAGCAATGCAGCGACACCGCTGACCAACCCTGAGCAAACCCCGTTGTTGACCTGTGACGTATGGGAGCATGCGTACTACATTGATTACCGCAACGTCCGCCCGGATTACCTGAAAGCCTTTTGGGCATTGGTTAATTGGGAATTTGCTCAAAAGAACTACAGTGCTTAGTTGGGCCGGTGTCAGATACCCAATTGAGTTGGAAAATAGGCCTATACTGCCTGTTAGTTATTCTTAACAGGCAGTATTTTTATGCCAAAGCGTGATCAAAGGGTCATGTTTCAAACAGGTTGATACCACATTCTTGAGATGAATTCCCCGATGACCTTGCCATGCGGCTCTTCTAACCGGGAAAAGCAGATAGTCCTGCGGGTTAACCGTTTCAGGCGGGTACCAAGCGTCAGATTAGTCCTCTCAATCCCTTGTTGGTGACAACATGAATATCCACTGGAAGGGGTGATCCGTAAGGCTTCCAGTCATCTGTGCAGTAAAACCTGAACGTGTAAGAGTTCAGGATTACAGATGACCGGGACTTTTCCCGACAGGCTGTCCAGATCTTCCCCCGCCACTTCAAATATACTGGACCGAAAAAAACCGGCAATGGGATCATAAGATTGGGCACCAGCCAGTTTTTCACTGATAAACGACTGGCCCAGTGGCTGCAGACGGGATGAATAACGCTGAATCACAAGGGAGCCTGGTAGCAAATGAATAAGTCATCATATCGCTTACAAGCCATTCACACCAAGATGCTGTCAATATGCTAGCATATAAACTGTAGCACAATAGTTACAGAATAATGGAGGCTACCTCATATGGCGACACTGACCATTAGAAACCTGCCCGATGAACTGGTTGAGCGCCTTAAGCTAAAAGCCAAAGCCGCCAATCGCTCCATGGAACAGGAAGTGCGGGAACTGCTGGAAGCCAGCTACCCCAAAAAGCAGGATACGATTGACCGGATCAGAAGCCGCTGGAGCCAGCTTCCGGACACTCATCATGAAGAAATGGACGAGTGGCGAAATGAAGGGCGTCCCTGATGGCAAATAAGCGCATAAAAGCTGCTGTCATCGATACCATGGTGTTTGCCTACGGCCTGCTTAACGAAACGAACTTTGCAGAAGATTCACTCACGGCCATTGCTCGTGCGCAAACTATTCACGTACCCGATTCCATCAGGGCTGAACTGACCAACGTGTTATGGCAGTGGGTTACCCAAAAAGGCATTTCGGTGCAAACCGGTCTGGATGCGCTTCAGGATGCCAGTACCCTGTTCAGCCATGTTCACCCAACCGAGCATTACTGGCGGGAGGCCCTGATCCTGGCCTGTGAAGACAAGCACTCAGCATACGACACTCTTTTTATTGCCGTGGCGAAAACTCAGGGTATCCCTCTGGTGACTTACGATAAAAAACTGTTGAAAAAATATCCTGACATCGCCGTGAGGCCAGACGTATATATTCAGACAAGCTGAAAACAAAAAACCCGCAACCGTGGCCACTCGCTACGTATTAGAATGGGCACCGTTGCAGGTCAGGTTGTGACTACTCCAGCCACGGGTATACTTTATGGCGAATCTTCAGCTACCAGGCAAGGGGATGGCAGCTTCTTTGCGCCCAAGGGTTCTCAAAACAGGAATAAAAATGGTCACTGTAAACAATGCTATCAGACCATTGGCAAGGGGAAATGACAGCCAAATACCGTCCGTGCCATAAACAGATGGCAATATCAACAACAGGGGGACTAACAATATCATCTGACGACTAATGGTCATTAACAGCCCCGATAGCGATTGCCCCAGCGCCTGGAAGTAGGCTGCTCCCGTCGTTTGAAGCATTATTAAAGGCAGGCATACGATAACAAAAAGCAAACCATTAACCGTCAAATCGATCAACGCTTTCTCCTGAGTAAACCAGCCCACAAAAAATTCAGGGAAGGTCCACACAATAGCAACGAGTGTATACGAACCAATCAAACCATAGACAATGGTTTTGATAAAAGCAGAAACCACACGACCATACTTTTGTGCGCCGAAGTTATAAGCAGCAATAGGAATAAAACTCTGATTCAGACCAATTGCGGGTACCACCATCAGTGTCTGCAGGCGGTTAATTATTCCATAGGCTGCTAACATCATAGGGCCGCCATGTTGCAATAACACCTTGTTCAACAGAATCAGCAACGCGGCCTCACTGGCCTGCCAGCCAAATGATGTACCGCCGAGCGCTAACGTTCTGACCAGCCGTGCCTTTTTCCAGACAAAGTATTTCATTTTCATTCTCATTGCGCTTTGCTTTCTGAGAAAAATAGAAACACTGAAGCACCAGCCGGTGACTTGAGAAATCACCGTTGCCAATGCCGCGCCGTTAATACCCATATCAAACCAGGCAATAAACAATGCGTCTAAAACAATATTGAGTAACGACGAAAGCAGCATACTGTTCACCGCTAACCTGGCCAGACCTTCGCCACGGAGCATTTGGTTCATGCTCATCCAGCTACCGAGAAAGGGCATGCCGATCAGCGTGATCTGATAGTAGCCAGTTGCCATTGCCAATGTCTCACCAGTGGCACCAAAGGCAGTTAAAATCATTCCCTTCAGTAAGTAACAAAGCCCACTGAACAATGAGCACAAAGCCAGTGCCAGAGTAAAAGCATTACCAAAGAAAGAGCGTGCCTGCTCTACATTCTTTTTGCCGAGATTGTGGGCAATAAGTGAACCAGCACCTGAACCTATAGCCATGCCAATCGTCGGCAACAGCATATTTATAGGGTATGAAATGGTTGTGGCGGCAATACCCTGGCTGCCAACGAAATGACCGATAAAGATCGTATCAACAGTGTTATACAGCATAATCGTCAGCATCCCTGTACATGCTGACAGCGCCATGGTTAACAACAGTTTATCAATCGGTTCGTTACCCAGTTTACTGTATTTCTCCATTCCTTTAGCCTGCAAATATTTATAATGCTTTATGATATAGAAGCAGGTTTTTTTATAAATAATCAGAACAGGCAAGTAAATACCAAGACTTACGCATTGACAGTGTGATATAAAACCCTTTTTGATGATTCCTAGGACACCTGTTGCCAAGCTTATCGAGCGTCATCAATGCGTAAGCCCTATAAACAATGAATGTAACAGTTCCCAGAAATAAGAACGCTTTATCCGAACACTCTATCAGTAAGATTTTTTGGCGCTATACTTTGCCTGCTGTTGCCAGCATGTTGGTCAACGGTCTTTATTCAACCATTGATGGCATTTTTATAGGACAGGTAGTAGGCGCCAGTGGACTGGCTGCTATTAATCTTGCCTGGCCCCTGTTTGGTCTGATTGTTGGTGTTGGCATGATGGCAGGTATGGGAGCGGCCACCCTTTTTTCCATTGCCAGAGGCGAGCAGGCTCATCAAAAAGCACAGCAATTTCTCGAGAGCGCGATACTGCTTATTGTGATTGCCAGCGTCGCGCTGGCTCCCACGCTCTATTTTACCAGTGGCAGCTTGCTATCGATAATGGGCGCAAAAGGTGAACTGCTCACACTGGCAGATGACTATCTGAAAATTATCAGCGCGGGGGCATTTTTTGCCATTGGCGCAGCCGCTTTGCCATTGATAGTCAGAAACAATGAGCGACCGCAATTAGCAACAGCCATCATTATCACAGGTGCCGTCTTTAATATTATCTTCGACTACCTGTTTATTGTCATTTTCAGGTGGAGTATCAGCGGGGCTGCTATCGCAACACTTCTGGGTGAAGCTATCACTGTTATATGGAGTCTGGGGTATTTATTCAGCGCCCAGTCTGGCCTGAAGCTGTCTTTTCGTCACCTAACCCGCAGTGCTGGCCATTTTAACAACATACTGGCGACCGGGTTGCCTAGTTTTGGCATATTTATTTATTTCAGTTTTGTAACAGCCTTCCATAATCGTTTATTTCTGGCCTATGGTTCTTCATTGACCCTGGCAGCCTTTACCATTGTCGGTTATATACAAGCTGTATATTACATGGCGGCCGAAGGGGTAGCTAATGGTATTCAACCTATCGTCAGTTATAACAAAGGTGCCAGGAACAATAAAAATATCAGGGATGTTATCAAGCTGTCAGTTGGCACTGTCCTGACTACCGGTATTGCTGCTACGCTGTTTATTTTTATCTGGCCTCAAGAGGTAGCAGCCATTTTTAATCATAATAATACGGCCCTTATTAACAAAACAGCTATGGGCTTAAAGCTGCATTTATTCTCCATGTATCTGGACGGTTTTATCGTTGTTGTCGCTGCCTACTTTCAGGCACTGGCCCGCCATAAAATTGCCACCTGGATCACTATGGGCAATATGCTGATTCAGATTCCTCTTTTACTGACACTGCCTGAGTGGTTAGGTGTGACGGGTGTCTGGATTTCTCTCCCCGTGTCGAATATTTTTCTGGCTGTCATTGTTGCCAGACTATTATGGACCGACTTGAAGCTACGACCCGTCAACAATTCGTCGTCACCTTTTGCCTGACCAGAAGGTATTTATCCATGTCTATACTGAGTGTGAAGTCGCTTGTATCTGATGCTGTACAGGAAACTGCAAGTGGGAAAAACAACAGTAATCTGTTTTCAGCCACAAGCTATCAGTAACTTTTTTCCATGGATGGAGATTCACCATGCGCTCAAGGATGTTAACGCTTACTGTATTAGTTTGCTCTCTTCTTATCACGGGTTGTTCAACCACAGGGTCATTCAGTAATACCACCAAAGGCTGGGGCAAGTGCGCTGTAACTGGCGGAGCCATCTGGGGCATCCCCGGTGCCGTTCACGGACTTGCGACAGGAGGTGTATCAATGGCAGCAGGTGCCATAGTCTCAGGCGTTGCCTGTGCAACTGCCAGCCAGGATGCGGCTAATTCAAGTTCTGATGTATTACCTGCCCATGGTCGTGAGGGCACAACGGTCGCGCGCTTCACAATCAACTCTGCCCTTCTCAACGATACCAGCAACACTGCACTGGATACTTTTCTTGAAGGCAGGATGTATTCCAATTTTACTATCATTGGACACACCTGTGATTTAGGTTCTAAAGACTTTAATCAGAACCTGTCTGAAAAACGCGCCAATGCTGTTAAGAAGTATCTGCTAAAAAAAGGCATCACCCCTGGCCAGATTTCTGTAAAAGGTGAGGGTGAAAAGAAACCACTGTTGCCAAACTCTTCTGAAAGCAACCGTAAGAAAAACCGCCGTGTTGAGATTGTATTAGTGGACTGAACAACCGGTACTTATCAAAGCCGCTATTTCAGCGGCTTTTTTGATTATTTTTGATTATTGATCTTCAGCTATTCGGCTGGCAATCGCACTGCTTTGATCTTTATACTTCGCGTCCACCCGCTTATTATAAGGACGCTCGGCAGCACCTGTCATGGTTTCAAAATTAATGGCCCCGATACACATGCCAGGGCGCAGGGCGATTGGGAGTTTACCTCCGTTAAAGAATTCCAGAACAATCTGCCCACTCCAACCCGGATCAATCCGGTGGGCTGTCACATGAACCATCAACCCCAGACGCGCCAGAGAAGACCGGCCATCAAGCCAGCCGACAATATCATCCGGCAGGGTGATTGTTTCTTGTGTGACTGCCAGGGCCAGCTCTCCGGGATGAAGAAAAAACGCTTCACCGGCGTTCAGAACAATCTCTTTGCTCATGATGGAATCAAGCACTTTATTAATACTCTCACGGGAACCGCTGACATCCACGTAAGGGGCCGCATGATCATTAAAGGCCCGAAAGCTGTTCCCCAGTGTTAAATCAACACTGATCCCGCTAATCCGGCTGGCGTCAGGGCGGGGGTCAATTACAATAGAACCTGAATCCAGGCTCTTTTCAATATCACGGTCACACAGTCTCATGGCAGGTTCCGGTTAGACAGAGGGAAATCCTATGACATCATATATAGTCAGGCTATTCTATCGGTGCCCTTGATACAGGACAACAATTGTTCATGAGCGTGCTTGCGTGATCCTGGTCAGTGACTGCTCCCCCAGCTAATATGAACTGAAAGCGCGCTATTTTTTTTGGCTTTTTGCGAAGCAGGCTGCCGCCTTTTTGGGCTATGCAGCGCCTCTGTCTTTTCTGCAAGTGGCGTTTTAGAGGGGGATTTCAACCCGTTTTCTAACGATTAATGTAAGGTGTTCAGAAGGAGTGCGTCAGATCATTTTTATTGTTCAGCTTTTTTGAGGGAGGAAGTACTTTTGTAACCAATAGCAGATATTGACTTTGTGCCAACATTGTCTTTAATGGAAAAGCTATTAAAATAATTAACAAGGCTTTAAGACAGATCAAATCGCTCGAATAATATTAATGGTGTTTTCCGGCTCTGGCAACTAGCTGACGTACTAGCGCTCCGGCAGGCATTATTCCTCAGTTGGAAAAGACCATTGGTATAAGGAGACTTCAACGTTATGGTCAACAATATTGCCAAGCGGGTATTGCTCGCATTGGTTGCGGGTCTTGTTATTGGCGGAGGGATTCAGGCATTTGCAATGCCAGAGGGCACGATCCAGTCGTATATAGTCAACGGTGTTTTTCATGCCGGTGGCAGCATTTTTGTCAGCATGATTAAATTGCTTGTTGTGCCTCTTATTTTTGTTTCTATTGTGAATGCTGTCTGTAGCCTTGAAGATATCAGTCAGTTTGGGCGACTGGGCGTAAAAACATTCACTCTCTATTTGATCAATACCGTTATTGCTATATCAGTAGCTATCGGGCTCGCTATGCTTGTCCAGCCAGGTCTCGGAGCCAATCTCAAGGTGGCCGATGGGGCCTTCGCCGTGAGTCGCACAGGTATTCCTTCATTACTGAACCTGGTGGTCAACATCGTACCCACAAACCCTTTTCAGGCGTTTGCTGAAGGCAATATTCTTCAAATCTTGTTTATGGCCATTATCACCGGCATTGCCATAAAAAAGCTGGAAAATGACGAAACACGCAGTGTCAGTAAAGGCTTTTCCCTGGCTAACAGCGTGATGATGAAGCTAGTGACAATGGTGATGAGTCTGGCACCTTATGGTGTTTTTTTCCTGACAGCCAGACTCGGGGCAACATTAAACTTTAGTAGTGTCTTCAGCGTACTGGGTTATGTGACTACGACGCTTTCGCTGATGGCTTTCTGGCTGTTTTTTCTCTACCCATTGGTTATCTTCGCAGTGACGGGTATCAGACCCAGAGCCTATTTGCGGAAAGCCCGTGAGCAGATGGTATTTGCTGTCTCCACTGCGAGTTCTAATGCCACCATTCCGGTAACGTTTAAAACATTAACAGAAAAGCTGGGTGTTTCAGAAAAAGTGGCTGGTTTTTCTGTACCATTAGGCGCAACCATGAATATGTCAGGCGCAGCGACTTATATGGTTGTTGCCACCATGTTCGTTGCCAATGCTTATGGTGTGGCGTTCAACTCAACAGAATTAATTACCCTTGCTTTTACTGCCTTTTTGCTCGCTATTGCGGCGGGGGGGGTGCCAGGCAGTGTCGCCGTGACGGTAGGCGTCCTTCTCCACGCACTGGGTCTACCCATTGAAGGATTAGGTATTATTGTCGCCACTGACCGTATTATTGATGCCGTAAGCACAACAACCAATGTGGCTGGTGATATTGCTGTAAGTACTATTGTTGCTAAAATGGAAGGTGAAATTAAACCACTGAACAAAGATGCTGGCAGTGTAACCACTGGCAAGATTAAATACTCTCGCCAATGCCCCTGACAGATCAAAATCAGGCATAAAACCTGATTGTTATGTCTGTTATATCTCAGAAGCTGTTCACAATCTTACTGTAATACTCATCATTTTTTCTAGGAGCCTGTCGGGCTTATGCTTTCGAGCATAAAATTCAGTAGGGCGAGTCAGAATTTTCGATCAATTTGTGCGAATAGTTGATCTGTTTAAGCAAATTGATCAGAAATTCTGACAGAACTTTCTCGCGCTTTCTCGCGCTTTCTGGATTTTAGGCCGAAATTGTCTTAGGTTCGACAGGCTCCTGGCTACCATAAGGGCCAGCAAACTGGGTGACAGAACAGTAGAAACGACGTGTAAAGCCTACTATTGCGAGGCCTTGTAACAAGGCGCTGGTGGTTGGTTTGTCAGGGCAATGGTGTGGTTAGAAAAGCCGATGAGTACTATCAGCTTCTTTCACGCAGTCATAGTGAGCAAAAGGAATAAAGGCTATACTTTATTCCGAAAAGAATCATTATCTTTGGAAACAAATGATATGCACAGGCTTAAAGGTCTTTATGGAATAACTGACAGCCGACTTCTACCTGATGATGAAACCATGATGGTGTTCGTTGAGCAAGCATTAACAGGTGGTATGAAAGTGCTCCAGTATCGTGATAAAAGCAGCGACCATTCTCGCCGACTCCGACAGGCTGGGGCATTAAAAGCCCTTTGTCATCATTACCAGGCACTGCTGATCATTAACGACGATATACAACTGGCAGCCGATGTCGAAGCCGATGGTATTCATCTTGGTCAAAAAGACGCCTCCATCGACGAGGCACGTTCGCGCTTGGGCGACTATGCTGTTATTGGTATCAGTGCTGAAAATTCATTACCACAGGCGCTTACTGGCGTTGAACGGGGAGCGGATTATATTGCTTTTGGGCGCTTTTTCCCTTCCAGTACAAAACCTGATGCCAAACAGGCAAACATCTCTGTACTAAAAGATGCCAAGAAACTATTTAGGCAACCAGTAGTAGCCATTGGTGGTATTACTGTGGATAATGCCCCTGAGCTGATTGCTGCTGGCGCAGATATGATTGCAGTAGTCAATAACCTGTTTTCTGCACCAGATATCCAATATCGAGCTCGTGAGTTCAGTCAGTTATTTTGATGAGAGTAAGATATGTCCCGTTCCGCCGAGTTATTCGCGGTTGCTCAAAAAGTTATCCCTGGCGGTGTTAATTCGCCGGTACGCGCGTTTCGGGGTGTCGGAGGCCAGCCTGTTTTCTTCAAAAGCGCACAAGGCGCATGGCTGGTTGATGAAGATGAGCAAAGATTCATAGACTATATTGGTTCCTGGGGACCGATGATTCTGGGCCATAATCATCCCGATGTTGTTGAAGCCATTCGCGCTCAGGCACTCAAGGCGCTGAGCTTTGGAGCCCCCACCGAACATGAAACCGAGCTGGCCTCCCTGGTCAGGGAGTTTGTGCCCTCCATGGAGTTGCTGCGCATGGTTAACTCAGGTACAGAAGCTACTATGAGTGCTATTCGCCTGGCCAGGGGTTACACAGGCAGGGATTGTATTGTCAAGTTTGAGGGTTGTTACCACGGCCACAGTGATTCCCTGCTGGTTAAAGCAGGCTCAGGAGCACTGACGCTCGGGGTTCCCAGCTCACCGGGCGTTCCATCGACGCTGGCTGAGCAAACCGTTACCCTGACGTACAATAATCTTGAAAGTGTGGAAACTATTTTCAAGGATATAGGGTCTAAGATAGCCTGTATCATTGTTGAGCCTGTGGCGGGTAATATGAATTGTATTCCACCAAGCCCCGGTTTTTTGCAAGGTTTACGTCATATTTGTGATAAATATGGTGCCGTCTTGATATTTGATGAAGTGATGACAGGCTTTCGTGTTGCCCCAGGTGGTGCCCAGGAATACTACGGTGTTACCCCCGATTTGACCACATTGGGTAAAGTTATTGGCGGCGGACTGCCCGTCGGGGCTTTTGGTGGCCGCAAAGCTATTATGGAACACCTGGCTCCCCTTGGGCCGGTTTATCAGGCAGGCACTCTCTCAGGCAATCCCCTTGCCATGGCGGCGGGAATGGCAACACTGAGAAATCTTAAAGCACCAGGCTTTCATGCCAGATTAACTGAAAAGGCCAGTACATTATTAACCGGCTTAAGACAAAAAGCGGATCAGGTCGGCATTCCTCTGGTCACCTCACAAGCCGGTGGTATGTTTGGTTTGTTTTTCACTGAGCAGAAAAGCGTCGAACGCTTTGATCAGGTGATGAACTGTAATACCGAACGTTACGGGCGCTTCTTCCACGCCATGTTGAAAGAAGGCGTCTACCTTGCGCCTTCAGCCTTTGAGGCTGGATTTATTTCAATGGCTCATGGAGAGAGTGAAATTGAAGCGACCATTAATGCTGCTGAAAAGGCGTTTTCCTCGTTATAGAAAATAAGAGTTAATGATAAGTTCCTTAGCAATTTCTGATGCGACGCTGGCATTTGCCAGTATATTTTCCGTCTTTTTGATGGCGCAACAAAAAGCATTTATCCGAGTGCATAGAGCCTCTTGTACTATGGCGATGTACGGCTTCCTGCTGATCGCAACCGCAGCTATTCTCGGGTGCTTACGCTATGGGTTTTCCTCTTACTGGGCAGCGTCTCATGACCTTGCTACCGGTATCGCTACGTTTTTAGCGCCGCCTATCGTGGGTGCGGCTCTGTGTCTGGGGCTGTTATTAAAATCATGGAGTAAAACCGTCTGGGCAGGCGGTATTGTTCTCGTCTGCATGCTGTACGGGATTTCAGATTGGTTTGGAGTAGAAAGGTTTTACCGTGATGCTGAACTGGCGATTGCACTGGTGCTGACCCTTTACTGTATTTTGAGATCACAAATGAATTATGGCCCAAAACTTATGATACTTTCTGCCATTGCCAGCTATTTTATCGGCGGGCTGATTATTGGTAATCAGGGTACATTATTGGGTTACCTGCGCCTTGATCTGTTCAGGTACTTCATGGGCCTGGGCAATCTGTTACTCAGTAGCGGTATGTATCTTGCGTTCAGGGTCGTTTATCCGCAGCCAGAGCACTGAGGTAAAAATACGACACGAGTCATCATAATAAAGAAATGTCCAATTTAAAGATAAATTGACGTTTTTCAGGCTCTGCGAAAATTGATGGTTCCACAAAAATATAGGGATTTTAACCAAGCAGTTTTTTGAGCGCTTCCGCGCAAGCACAAATCCAGCCGTTAACCCGACCAGAACCTGCTGATTCTTATGTATAAAAAAGGTTCATTTTTTTGCCCTACGCAAGCCCATGACATAATACCAATGGCCTTTTGCCCACCATCAAAGGAGAAATTATACGTCATGCGTGGTTTAATTCAACGAGTCCAGCATGCCAGTGTCGAAATAGCAGGGAATACTACCGGCAAGATCGATAATGGTCTGCTACTGTTGCTCGGCATTGAAAAA
The DNA here is from genome assembly GCF_031528575.1 of Candidatus Sororendozoicomonas aggregata. Classification (NCBI taxonomy): domain Bacteria; kingdom Pseudomonadati; phylum Pseudomonadota; class Gammaproteobacteria; order Oceanospirillales; family Endozoicomonadaceae; genus Candidatus Sororendozoicomonas; species Candidatus Sororendozoicomonas aggregata. The sequence continues at coordinate 700 of NZ_JAVLSP010000092.1, read as the reverse complement.
ACAGATGACCCTGCAAAAGCCAACAAGCTGCTGCAAAAAGTACTCAAATACCGCATTTTCAATGACAGTGATGGTAAAATGAACCTTGGGCTTAACGATACCGGAGGGGGGTTATTAATTGTTTCACAGTTTACTCTGGTGGCGGATACACAAAAAGGCTTACGCCCGGGCTTTAGTGCCGGTGCCAGTTCGGAAGCTGGGGAGGCACTCTATAACTATTTCGTCGCCCAGGCCAGGCAGTGTCATTCTGTGGTTGCTACCGGACAGTTTGGTGCCAATATGCGGGTATCACTGCTCAATGACGGACCGGTTACTTTTATGCTAAGCGTGTAAATAAATACCTCGAAGCTTTATTGCTCTTTATACGTTCGCACTGTTGTTTATTGTAACTTACCCTGCCGACGCCAGCGCTGCTCCTGGCTTTCATGGTTGACGGGGGAGGGCAGCCAGTAGCCTGGTTGCTCTTTTTGTCGGGCATCTCCGCTGCCCCTGTACTGAACGGTAGTATTCATTGTATGGAGTGAATTGTTATTTCTATTCATCATCAAATTCCTGCGATTAATAAATGTTGGTCTTCTTCGAGTCCTTTAGGGTTATTTATGGACAGATAAGACTAACCCGGATATTTCATAAACATGCTCCTGGCCTTGCTTGCTCCTTGCGGCTCTAAGGGAGTTTTGCTCAGTCGGCCGTACTCCCT
>NZ_JAVLSP010000091.1:0-14925 GCF_031528575.1 Candidatus Sororendozoicomonas aggregata | reverse complement strand
ACGTCCTTCATCGCCTCTGACTGCCAAGGCATCCACCGCGCACGCTTAGTCACTTGACCATATAACCCAAAGCGATCTGGTAATTTATACACTAAAAAACAGACGACTAAGGCTATACAATAAATAACTACCTTAACGATATTCAGTCATCAACCAGTCACTGTTACCTGACCATTGACAACTGAACGCCATACACTTGAGAGTGTCTCAGCAAGAATATGATTTAAACGACCTAAGTCATTTAAATCAATTCAGCTTAAATTTTGGATTCCACATTGTTAAAGAGCACGCATTTTCCAGAAGGAAAAATGCAGCAAATACGCTTGATGAACAGGTCATCCCATTTACTTTCTTTATAAGCAAGTGGTGGAGCCAGGCGGGATCGAACCGCCGACCTCCTGCGTGCAAAGCAGGCGCTCTCCCAGCTGAGCTATGGCCCCTTATCATCGCCAATAATCTTATGGGTAGTGATTTTTCGTCAATCAAGGTAAAAGGTTACGACGCTTACTGACGTAAACGAATGATCTTTTAACGCCGAGTGGCAGAAAATCTGGTGGGTCTGGGCAGACTCGAACTGCCGACCTCACCCTTATCAGGGGTGCGCTCTAACCAGCTGAGCTACAGACCCAATAAGATCATCGATAACCGATTCATCTAACATACTTTAAATAATACTAATAACCTGTTCTAACTACGGCTATTGGACCCACAACCTGAACGCCCGGCAATAGCAGAGTTTACTCGTCATTTCTACTGTTCAGACGTCGAGCCTGCCATATTCATTACCGCAGTTAGAAAAAGCCATTGCTATAACTTCATCAAGCAAGGTCGGTTATCATACAGTGACCTGTTCTCTTGTCAAGCGCCCTTTTTGGTGGTGATCATTAACACTATTGCATTCAGGTTAACTGATTCACTATCCACCCAGGCTCCTCCTGGCTTCAGTCAGCCAATAAAAGTAGAATCAAAATAGAGGTTACGATAAATTTACCCGACAGTTGCCGGGTAAATTGCGATCTACAGGTTATTTTTTGCGCCTACAGGTATAGCGCCAGCCCAGTACTAACAGGGTAATCAAAAGCGGAACCGCAAGGATATTGATCAACTTCAAAGCTGTACCCAGATTATGAATATCCTGACCTAATTGATGCTGAACATTCCTGAGCTCTTTTCTGATTTTTAACTTTTCCTGCATAAACTTCTCAACTTCCTGTTCTTGTTCAGCATTCAATACCTGCTTTTCTTCTCCCTGTTTTTTGCTTTGAAGCTCGCGTAGCTTGTTCTCCGCTTCAGACAATTCTTGCTTCAGCCTATCTTCTTTCTTACGAAAGCTCGCTTCGGCAGCCTGTTCCAAGGCATTGACTTTATCAAAGGGACGAGAAAACTGACCGCGACTACGGATACTGATCAAATCAGCATTACCCAGCAAATTGTCCACCATATTGATCAACATATCACCATTGTTGGCAAAGGGCTGGACAACCTGCTGCCCAAAGAACTGGGTTTTCCGAACCCAGAAGCGGTCTGTCAAGACATCGGTATCGGTAACGACAATAACGTTTACAGGTTTCATGGAAGCCATTAATTGAGGGGCTTTTGGTTTTTCCTCCTGCTTCTCTTTATCACCGCTTTCTTTGGTTTCAGCCTCTTTCTCAGATTCAGATGTTTTTCCATCCTTAACTGCAACCTGTTCTTCTTTCTGCTCTGCTTTCTCTTTCGGATAGCCATCAGGATAGGCCGTTTTCACATCCCCTGTAATTCGGGCGATTAGCGTGTACTGTTCACCCGTTGGCGTGAAATCTTTATACAAACTACCGGGGTCTGACATCTTGGTGAACTTATCAGCATCCATCAGCATGGCTTTCTTACCCGAATGCAAAAGCGACTCAACTTGGGTTGTAGCCCCTTCAAGCTTTTTGATCGCACCTGCAGTGGATAAAATCACGCTACTCAATGATGAAGTAACAACATCGTGTTTATTAAAATCTTTCTCACCAAAACCAAGAATGCCCAAGTGCCTGACCGGGCGACCTGAAGGAGAGCCTACCGAGAGAGCGTGTTCTTCATCAGCAACAATTTTGTTGGTAGCCATTTCAATACCCCAAGCTTTGAACAATGGCTCAAGGGTAGAAGAGCGCGGAACTCCTCCTCCACCCATACCCATCATCATGCCACCGCCCTGATTAGCTGATTCAGCATCAGGATCAACAAAGACCAAAGCATGCCCACCTGCCAGCACAAACTGATCAATGGCATAACGCAGCTGCTCTGACAAATTAGCCGGATGAATAATAATCAGCAATTTCAAGTCTTCAGGAAGCGTTTTTTTGTCAGTATCGATAGTGGTAACATCATAGAGCTGCTCCAGCTGGGAGACACTGACCCAGGGGCCTGAAGACCGACGCGACATTATATCAAAACCACCATGAATCTGGAGGCCGGAAATAATGCCCACCTTGGGCTTCTCTGTTTGTGTCACGGTAAAGACCAACTTGCTGATATCGTACTCAAGAAAACGTTCTTTATCGGGGTGCAAAAAGCTGATGACTTCTTTTTTGTCCGGGTCATCATCACGGGAAATCACCAAACCAAAGTAGACTTCTTTTGCCCCATTACCCAAAGGCACTGCCTGCAACCCGTATTCTGACGCTTTATCCTCATTCACGGAAAAAGGCTCCGGGTCAATAATCTTGAGCGTCAGATTACCTTTTGACGCTGCCACATATTCTTCCAGTAACTCCTGCACACGGCGAGCATAGTTTCGGATAGACGGCAGATCCTTTGTCTGACCATCAGAATAAAACAGCGTAATAGTGGCTTTTGATTCGAGGCTTTGTAATAAACGGTGCGTACCGTCTGACAAGGTATAGAGTTTATCCTCCGTTAAATCAAGGCGCGCCCCTTTAAACAGTTGTTGGATACCCATCGTCAGCAGCAGTGTCAGCAAAGCCAGCGCTAGCAACCCTGCTTTCGAAAACAGTCGTTGTTTCATTTCCGGCTCCTTAATCCGCTTTTTTCATATCTATGGCAACAGCCGTGGCAATGAGCCAGGCCAGAATCATTACAATAAAGTACAATAAGTCTCGTAAATCGAGGACGCCTCTGCTGATAGCATCAAAGTGGGTCAAAAAGCTCAGTGACGCAATGGCATCCACCAGCATTTGCGGCGCCCAGCCTCGAAATGCATCCAACACCAGAGGAAAACCCGCGACAACAAACAAGAAACACACAACAACAGTCACAATAAAGGCAATCACCTGATTGTTTGTCATCGCCGACATACAAGAACCAATGGCCAAAAAGCCACCTGCCATCATCCAGCTACCAATATAACTGGCAAAAATGACACCGTTATCTGGGTTTCCGAGGTAGTTCACAGTAATCCAGATTGGGAACGTCAACAGTAATGCAATGCCACTGAACACCCACGCAGCCAGAAATTTGCCCAATACCGCTTCTTTCAGCAGGATAGGCAAAGTCAACAACAACTCCAGGGTGCCTGTTTTTCGCTCCTCTGCCCATAACCGCATACTGATAGCTGGAATCAAAAAAAGGTACAACCAGGGGTGGAAGGTGAAAAACGCCGTTAAGTCAGCCTGGCGGGCTTCATAGAAACTTCCCAGATAAAAGGTAAACACCCCGGTCAGCATCAGAAAGATAACAATAAAGACATAAGCCAAAGGTGTCGCAAAGTAGCTAGTGAGTTCCCGTTTAAAGATAATTCCCATACCTTTCATTGAACCACCTCCATCGCTTCAGTGTCCCTGGCGCTTTCAAGGAGGGTCAGTTGCCTGAACACATCATCAAGGCGACCACTTTCTACATAAAGCGCCTTTACTGACCAGCCCTGACTGGCAACCAGCTGAGTCACCGCACTAAAGAGCTCGCTGGAGTGATCGGTATTGACAGGAATCAATGTGAAGCCGGTATTCTCATCACTGACTTCAACCGTTCGCACCCCTTTCAGGGCTGAAAGATTACTCAATGCAGAATCATCAGCATGGGTTAGCGCTAAACGGATGGCCCTGTGGTAACGGGAGCGGGACTCCAGTTCAGCGGGTGTTGCATCAGCCACCAAGGTTCCTTCAGCAATAATCATGGCACGCGTACAAACCGCCGCCACTTCCTCAAGGATATGCGTGGAGATAATCACAATTTTTTCTTTGGACAACCCGCGAATCAATTCACGCACCTGGTGTTTCTGATTGGGGTCCAGACCATCAGTTGGTTCATCAAGTATCAATACCTGTGGGTCATGAATAATCGCCTGGGCAATCCCGACACGGCGCTTGAACCCTTTGGACAGGTTATCAATGGGACGGTTGACCATCGTTTCCAGCGCCAGCCGCTCCACCACATGATCAACGCGGCGTTGCTTTTCCTCACCGGTAAAACCCCTTGCCTCTGCGATAAAGCGCAAAAACTGAGAAACCAGCATATCACCGTAGGCCGGCGCTCCCTCGGGTAGGTAGCCAATCAATGATTTAGCGGCAACCGGCGCTTTTTCAATATCGTAATTAAAGATGGAAACAAACCCCGCCGTTGGCCGAATAAAGCCGGTAATCATTTTCATCGTGGTTGATTTCCCAGCCCCATTCGGCCCTAAAAACCCAAGCACTTCCCCGGGTTGTACCGAAAAGCTGATGTTTTTTACAGCCGTGAAGTCGCCGTATGTCTTTCGAAGATTTTCAATTTTTATCATTGCTATCCCAATCAGTCAGAACTCCTGAGCAGATAAAGCCGGAAGCGCAAAGCGCCCGGACAACTATAAATTAACTTAGAAGAATATAGAACCTGATTGCATTATTGCAATAATGAGTGATTTGAAGAAACCTGGCTTTCAGCCACTGCGTCAATAACCGAGCGCCGAACTGTATGAATTAAATACCGAAACCGTTTTTGCTCATGGGCCGATGCAAGCCGACCCACCGACAAACCGTTAATAATCACAACAAACAACAGAGGCGCCTTCCCCTGGGCAAAAGTATATCCTGCGAAGGCGCTCACGCCTTTCATCGTGCCGGTCTTATACCAGCGACCCGAGAGCTTGCGGTTAATCAGCCAGGGAGCTTTATTGCGCCATTGCTGCCAGTTCCTTGCTAATAATGAATACAGGGTGTTGGCGCTGATCAGGTTGTAACGTGACAACCCCGAGCCGTCCTGCATATAAACCGTACGAAAGCCAGGTATGCTTTCACCCAGCAAGTCATAAACTGCCTTGATTCCGGTCTCATAAGAGCCTGTCTTCCCTGAAGACGCGTACCCCAACGTTTTCAGCAAACTGTCCGCATACAGGTTGTCTGAGGTTTCCAGCATTTTCACCAGCAGCTCTGATAACGGTGCAGAGCGGTGCTCCGCCAAAACCGCACCCAATGTCTGGGGAGCCTTACCCAGAACAATCGGCCCTTTATGCTCTATGCCCTGCTTCCTCAAAGCCCCGGCCAGGTAGTCCCTGGCAACAACCCCGGGATTATTCACCGCAAAGGCCAGTTTCAGGGGCCAGGCAGTTTTTGCCATGCAGCCTTTCAGGCTGTATTCTGCTGCACCAGAAGGCCAGGCCATGGGCGGGCACCGCAAGTGCTCTTCATTGGAGGTTGTGAGAATATGGTTCTCCAGCCGCATAGGCCAATCAGGACGGGCATATTCCAGCACTGCTGGCTGCCCCACTTTCTTGCCGGGTTTGAGCAGCGCGTAGAAACAATTTCGGTTCAGAATAATGGCAGAAGGCTGAGCCGCGAAACAAATACTCAAATCATCCCACACCACACCTTCAGCATTGGCATACCCGCTAAAGCGCGAACCATCCAGCCAGATGGTGCCATCAATTGAGCGAATGCCCTTTTGCTTGAGCGCCAGCAGCATACGATCAATATCCCCGCGCTGTAATGTCGGATCACCACTGAAAGCCATCACCATCCCACCTTTGAGAACCGCTGTCCGCCCCGGTGCGCGATGAGCCAGCAACTGTGTCGAATAGCGAAAATCTTTTCCCAGTACCTCCAGCGCTGCCGTGGCCGTCACAAGCTTCATCACACTCGCTGGCGTCATTAACACATTGCCATTCTCAGCCACCAGCCGGTGTCCTGACACAGGGTTGCCCACTATCACGGACCACTGCGCCCCCTTAGGTAAGGTATGTAAAATAGCGTCGATAGATTGCGTCAACCCCTCTCCCGCCTTTACAGAGGGCACCCACACAGAGGCACAGAAAGAGACACACAACATGATACAATTCAGTGTGTGCCAGCGGTATTTCAATGACATAAGCTCAGGCCACCCATATCGTATAAGCTATGGTACTACGATGTGGGTAAAAGGGTGATAAAATAAGCACCATTGGCAGACATTAGCCTCTATATACCCACAGTGCAGTGCGTTATGATGAATAAGTAAGCGGCAAGCCTCTAGGAGCCTGTCGGACTTATGCTTTCGAGCATAAGTCCGACAGGCTCTTAGGTATCACTATCAGGCGGGGCCAGGGCTTTCAGACTGTAACTGGCCACAAGCAGGGTGCTCACATTTCCCACTTGATCACTCTGTCTTCCTGTCAAGGCTTTTGCTCACTCTCAGTTTCGTTCACTTTTCCGGTAGATGACAACCTTCGTGAAAAAACTCAAATTATCATCCAGTCAGCTCATTGCAAAACAGCCGGTCAAAGAGCTCGCATTCAAATCCACCGACGAGCTGGACAATTACGTCGGTATTCTTGGCCAGGAACGTGCCAACAGCGCCATCCAGTTTGGTGTCGCCATGAATCGCTCTGGCTACAATATTTACGTGATGGGTGAGTCCGGCACAGGCCGGATGTCCTATTTGCGCAAATACCTCGAAAAAGAAGCCAGACACCAAACCCCACCGGATGACTGGGCCTATATCAATAACTTTGATGACCCGCGCAAACCGGGTGTCCTGCAACTGCCTGCCGGCCACTGTAACAAACTGCATAAAGATTTTGAGCAGTTTATCGACGGGCTATTGATGACTTTTCCCGCTGCCTTTGAAAACCCCACATACCAGCAGCGCAAAAGTATGATTGAGCGTGATTTCAACAAGCGGTACGACAAAGCCATAGACGCCATTGAGCAAGAAGCGATCAAACGGAATATTGCTCTCTACCGCGAGGCGGGTTCCCTGAGTTTCACCCCCATGGTAGAAGGCAAAGCCCTCGACGAAACCGAATTTGCGCGACTACCCGATAAGAAGCGTGAAACGTTCAACAAGGCCATTTCCGATCTGGAAACCATGCTCAACAAATCACTGGTGGAACTGCCCCAGTGGAAACGCGAATCCAATGAAAAGCTGCAAGCCCTGAACCAACTGACCATTGACCAGACCCTTGAGCCACTGCTGAAGCCGTTAAAAAAAACCTACGCTCAGCAGGAAAGTATTCTGAATTACCTGGAAGCCGTCAAGCAGCATTTGCACCGTACCGTGGTTGAGCTGCTGATTGATGAACGGACCAGTGAATCCCGTGAAGAAGCCCAAAAGCGCTCTGCGCTGGAAGAGCTGTACGCGCCGAACCTGGTCGTGGCGCACTCGAAAAAACCCATTACCCCGGTGACATATGAATCCCATCCCAACTATAAGAACCTGTTTGGCCGCATTGAGTATGCCAGCGAAATGGGCGCGCTGGTCACAAATTATCGCCAGATATGCGCTGGCTCCCTGCACCAGGCCAATGGGGGGTATCTGTTGCTGGAAGCCAATAAACTTCTGGAGGAACCGTTTGTCTGGGAAGCATTAAAGCGGGCTCTGAAAGAACAACAGCTAAAAATTGAGTCCCCCTATTCTGAGATGGGCCTGCTCAATACCACTACTCTGACCCCGGAGACCATTCCACTGAATGTTAAAATCATCCTGGTGGGTTCACGGGAGATTTATTATGTACTGCAACAGATCGACAGTGATTTCCACGAGATGTTCCGGGTACTGGTGGATTTTGAAGACCAGATTCCCAGAACACCGGATAATATCCATGCCTTTGCCCAGTTACTGAAAAACCGTGCTGATGATGAAGGCTATCCACCTCTGACCGCAACAGCTGTGGCACGTATGATCGAGCACAGTTGCCGCTTAACTGAAAATCAGCAGCAAATGTCCGCTAAAATTGGTGACCTGTTTGACTTGCTGGCAGAAGCCGATTTCATCCGCCGCAGCCACAATGGACGCAAAATCAATCATGAGCATATTGATCGCGCCCTTAATGCTAAAGCAGAGCGTACCGGGCGGGTCAGGAATCAAATGCTACAGGAAGTCCTTGAGGGCAGTATCCTGATTGATACCAGTGGCGAGAAAATCGGCAAGATCAATGGTCTTACCGTCATGGTCATTGGCGACACCAGCTTTGGCTCACCGGCACGGATTACTGCGACGGTATACCCCGGATCACAAGGCATTGTTGATATTGAACGGGAGGTTTCCCTTGGGCAGGCTATTCATTCAAAAGGGGTGATGATTTTAACTGGCTACATTGGCAGCAAGTATGCCCAGCATTTTCCCCTTGCTATTTCTGCCAGTTTGACCATGGAGCAATCTTACGGTTATATTGACGGTGACAGTGCCTCCATGGCAGAGCTATGCTGTCTGATTTCCGCTCTGACCAACACCCCGATCAAACAGTGCTATGCCATTACCGGCTCCATGAACCAACACGGTGAAGTGCAGGCCATTGGCGGTGTCAACGAAAAAATAGAAGGCTTTTTTGATCTGTGTGTCGCCCGGGGCCTGTCAGGTGAACAGGGTGTCATTATCCCCGCAGCGAATAAGCGCAACCTGATGTTGCACCCAAAAGTAGTGGAGGCTGTCAGGGCGAAAACCTTCAATATTTTTGCCGTCAATCACGTTGAAGACGCCCTGGAACTCCTCACAGGTTGCAAGCCCGGTAATCTCAACAGCAAAGGCGTATACACCAAAGGGTCGATTAACTACAAAGTGGTCGCGCGCCTGAAAGAAATTGCCGAACTCTCCAAGGACAGTCATTAGGGAGTATCCATGACAGTGAATGTTAACAAACCCACTTTTATCCGGGAAAGCTTTCCCGTCGGCCCCCTCCAGTGTAATTGCACCATTATTGGTGATACCCTGACAAGCAGGGCAATGGTCGTTGACCCGGGGGGAGACCCTGAGTTGATTATGACCCGGCTTAATGCCCTGCAGCTCAAGGTAGTGGCGTTAATCCATACCCATGCGCACCTTGATCATTTTCTGGCCAGCGGTGAAATAAAAAAACGAACAGGCGCACCGATTCATCTCCACAAAAATGATAAATTCCTATGGGATAATCTTGAAACACAGTGCAAACTATTTAATGTCCCCTACCAGCCGGTGCCTGACCCGGATTTCTGGCTCAGTGATGATGAGCAGTTACCTTGCTGCCAGGGGGTATCATTACATACGCCCGGGCATACGCCAGGTTCCATGTCCTTTTGGTTTGAGAACGAAAAACTGCTCATTGCCGGCGATACCTTGTTTCGCCGATCCATTGGCCGGACAGACTTGTGGGGCGGAGATTATAAAACCATTGAAAAATCCATTCGCCAGCGGTTATATACACTGGATGAAGAAGCGGTTGTGGTGACAGGTCATGGACCTGATACGACAATCGGTGAAGAAATACGTGAAAACAACATCATTCGTGGAATAGCTTGAGAGATCATTTAAATACACAACGTGGAAAACACCCTAAAGAGTATGACAATGCCTGTAAAAAAAGTCGCGGCTGTAGCTGCTTTAACCCTGCTTATGGCTGGCTGCCAGACCACTAACCCCTACACGGGTGAACAAGAAGTGAACAAAACCAGCAAGTATGCCGGTGTAGGCGCCGTTGCTGGTGCCATTATCGGAGGTATTGCTGATGGGAGTAAAGGTGCCCTTAAAGGTGCGGCGATAGGCGGTGTCGCTGGCAGTGGCTATGGCTACTACATCGACCAGCAGGAAGCCAGACTCAGGGCCGAGCTGAAAAATACAGGCGTCCAGGTTAAGCGTCACGGCGATAACCTGCAGCTGATTATGCCGTCAAACATCACCTTTGATACCAACAAAGCAGATATTAAGGCCAGCTTTTACCGCGTGCTAGGCTCTGTGGCCACAGTCTTCAAGGAGTTCGACAAAAATCTGATACAAGTGATAGGGCATACTGACAACACCGGTAGCGATAAAATCAATTTACCCTTGTCAAAGCGCCGTGCAGATAGCGTGGCTGGTTATCTGGTGGGTCAGGGCATCCCCAGTTCACGAATTACCGCCTACGGCAAGGGTTCATCCGAGCCTGTTGCCAGTAACAAAACCAGCGCAGGCCGTGCTGCTAACCGCCGGGTAGAAATCGATATTTTGCCAAAACCCCAATAAAACCCTGATAAAGTGCCATAATCCATGGGCCGGTCAAACACCGGCCTCTTTCCTTTGACGCTATATACAGTGAACTGATTACGTTTAGTTGATAGTACACGCGCGTCCGGCTCGACGCTGTCTGACAATCGTATAGGAAGATTTTTCCATCTGAGACGTCGGGCAGAGTATTGTGCCATGGGAACAGTAAATACAACAGTCGCCGCTTTCTGGCGTGATCAGTTGCTGGCAGTTCTTGCATTCATAGAGTCTGACACACACATCCAAAGGCATTGCTTCTACCACACTGTGCCCACAGTCGGGGCAACTGACAACAGACGTCGTTTTCAAGGTTTCAGTCATTCTTATTCTCCGTACATTAAAAAAATCGTGCATTCCATATGCGCATAAGTTAAAGATATCGACTTATGGGGAGAAAAGCTTATAGTTTTCATGCCCATGGTCTTTTCTAACTCCCCTGAACTGGACCCCAAAAATCAGACAGTGGCGTAGGCTCTGATCAATAGCAAATTGGATAAAACCCATTCAGGGTTTCGCGACACCCTCTATAAGGCAGCGAGTAAAAGGCAGCGAAACTACCCAAAACCTTTTCATTTCATTAGAATTGCCACTTGTTTCAGGCAAACAATGATCCCTCTTTAATGAATATTCTTGTTAACAATCAGTCAGTATCTCTTGATAAAGACACCACGCTGACAGGGCTTTTAAAGCACCTTAAACAACCACAAAGTAGTATTGCTCTTGCTGTCAACCAACAAGTGATCAGCCGCAGCCTTTGGGATACTCATACGATAAAAGAGAGTGATCACATCACCTTGATTACAGCGACGGCGGGGGGGTGATACGGCAGTTTGTCAGTAACATAAACCCCTTGCCCTTTTTTCTGGATAACTATATCACTTGCATGTTAACTATATCTGACCACACGTTTAACTCCCGGCTATTGGTAGGCACCGGTAAATTTTGCGACAGTAACACCATGATGGACGCGATCAAATGCTCTGAAAGTGAGCTTGTGACCATGGCACTCAAACGTGTTGACTTAACTGCTGAAGACGACGACATTATTACCCCGCTGCGGGCAGAACAAATTACCTTACTGCCCAATACCTCAGGCGCGCGCACAGCGGATGAAGCGGTTTATGCCGCTCAGTTGGCCCGAGAAGCCCTGGGTACTTCCTGGCTCAAGCTGGAAATACACCCTGACCCAAAATACCTTTTGCCTGATCCCGTTGAAACTCTGAAGGCTTGTGAGCAACTCGTTAAGGCGGGCTTTACTGTTCTGCCTTATGTGCATGCTGACCCTGTTATCTGCAAACGCCTTGAAGAAGCCGGAGCTGCTGCCGTTATGCCGCTAGGTGCACCCATTGGCAGCAATCTGGGCTTGAAAACCCGAGAGTTCCTGCAAATCATTATTGAACAAAGCCGGGTGCCTGTTGTTGTTGATGCCGGAATTGGCAGCCCGTCTGATGCGGCCGAGGCCATGGAAATAGGTGCCGATGCGGTACTGGTCAATACGGCCATTGCCGTCGCGGGCAACCCCGGACAAATGGCCTGCGCCTTTAAAGAGGCGGTAACCGCTGGTCGCAGAGCCTACGAGGCAGGCTTGGGGATACGTGCTTTAACCGCTGAGGCCAGCAGTCCCCTGACTACTTTTCTGGATACCCTCTGATGGCGTTTCTCACCACCTTTAACCAGCTCGACTGGCATGATATTAAACTGCGCATTGCCGGAAAAACAGCAAAGGACGTCCGACAGGCGCTGGTCAGTCAACGGCTGACCCATGAGCACTTTCTGGCACTGATCTCACCGGCTGCTGAGCCTTATCTTGAGGCGATGGCACAAAAAAGCATGCAGCTGACCCGCCAGCGCTTTGGTAATACCATACAGCTCTTTGTACCCCTTTACCTGTCCAATAAATGCACCAATATTTGCACCTATTGTGGCTTTAGTATCGGGAATAAAATTCGTCGTAAAACCCTCACCATGGCAGAACTGGACCAGGAAGTGGCCGCCCTTAAAGCGTTAGGTTTCGACCATATTCTGTTGGTCACAGGTGAAGCAAAAGGCACAGTGGGCTCCCCCTATTTCAGGGAAGTGATCAAACGCTTGCGTCCGCATTTTTCACACATCAGCATTGAAGTGCAGCCCCTTGAGCAAAATGAGTATGAGCTGCTGATGGCAGAGGGGCTTGATGCGGTTCTTGTTTATCAGGAAACCTACCATCGCCAGGCTTACGCCAGCTACCACCTCAAAGGCGCCAAAACAGACTTTGATTATCGCCTGAACACCGCTGATCGTCTGGGCAAAGCGGGTATTGATAAAATAGGGATTGGTGCACTGATAGGTCTTGAAGACTGGCGAACCGATGCAGCTTTTGTGGCAGCTCATCTGGATTACCTGGAAAAAAACTACTGGCGCACCCGTTATTCACTGTCTTTTCCGCGCCTGCGACCTTGTGAGGGTGAGTTTCAGCCTGTCTCTGTTATTTCTGACCGGCAGCTGGTTCAGTTAATTTGTGCATACCGCCTGTTTAATCCTGAAGTGGACTTGTCCCTGTCAACGCGGGAGTCTGCCGCTTTTAGAGACAATGTGCTTCCTTTGGGAATCACTACCATAAGCGCCTATTCCAGCACACAACCGGGCGGTTACGCTAACAGGGAAAGCACCGCCCTTGAGCAATTCAGCATCGACGATGGACGACACCCTTCTGATATTGCCAAAGTAGTACAGAAGATGGGGTTGGAGCCTGTCTGGAAAGACTGGAGTCCATGTTACCGGCATTGACACGCATTCCCTGAAGCCAGCGTTTATTGGGGTGAGGAGGGCATCGTATAACTGGCTGTGAGAAACAGCCAGTGAGACAAGAAACGTTACCGCCTTTGCGTCCGTCGAACAACACACCAGCCACCTTCATCTTTCACGGCCTCACGACAGGCTGCGTAGGTGCTGTAACTCCCTTCTGTGATACCGTATTTTAACTGGGCAACGTATTCTGTGGCTGTGGCTGCTCCAGGTGTCAGCGCAAAAGTCAGTGCGATACCCGATAGTAATGCTTTTATTTTCATAACAATCTCAATCTCCCTGTTTTGAGCAATGAAGGGTTACATTCATTGGTAAAATATTGCTCTTTTCCAGCTAATAGCAGCATTACCGCTCCCTGCTTTTTACATCATCAGCCACTTTGGCTTATATAATCAAGTAGAAGCTACATTTGTGAGTCTGAAAGTCATGCTCCCTGGGAGCCTGTCGGGCTTAAGCTTTTGAGCATGAAATTCAGTAGAGCGAGTCAGATTTTTCGATGGATTCGTGCGAATAGTTGACCTATTTAAGCAAATTCATCGGAAAATATGGCCGCTCTTTCTGGATTTCAGGCCGAAATTGCCTTAAGTCCGACAAGCTCCTAGGAGCCTGACCGAGAATAGCGCCCGTAGCGAGGATTACGAGAAATTGAGGATAAAAATTTCTGCTTCTGAGGATAATAGTGGGGCTATTTGACGAAGAAGCAGGAATTTTTAGACCCATTTATCGCAACCGCAGTAGGGTAGTCTATTCTCGGACAGGCTCCTAGTGGCAAAGGGTTGCTGGTCACTCAATCAAGGGCAGGCTGCTTTTTGGTTTTGAAGAGGCTTGCCCAAAAAGCGGTATCTGTTTTCGCTAACAACATACCGCCGAGTAAAGGCACGAGTATCATCATGGACTGGCGTGAAATTGGATGGTGGGTGAGAAAGGCTGACAGTGTCAGTGCAACCAAAGGGAATAATAAAAAGCACAAAGAAGCGGTAAAGGGCGCCGCGATCTCATTGAGCTTAAAGTAGGCTGCTATGCCACCGACACTGGCAATGACACCGAGATAAGTCACTGATGACAGGGATTCAAGGGTAAAAGCGTTCCAGTTTGGCTGCTCAATCAGGCTTGAGCATCCAAGTAGAAACACGGCAGCGATAAGGGCGGGCAATGCGTTATAAGTAAAAACAGGAATATTGCGACAGTATTTTTGTAACATCACGTATATCAGCGAATGCATAACCACAGCGCCACCGAGGGCAGAGGCACCGAGGAGGTAATCGTTACCACCGATCTCCATTTCTTTCATTAGAATCAAGCAAAGGCTGACCACAGCTGTTACCAGCCCAACCACTTGGTGTTTGCTTAAACGTAAACCAAGCAGTGCGGTAGAGGTTAGCATCACCGCAATGGGCATATTGGCAAAAATGATAGCAGCAAGGCCGGAAGAGATGTATTGCTCACCAAAAATCATCAGGGTAAAGGGTATCGCAAAGTAGCACACAGCCACCACCAGCATCCATTTCTGTTTGCCTTTTGGAAAGAACAAGGGCTGCTTTAACGCTTTAGCCAGTCCAATCAAAATGGGGGAGGCAATCAAAAACCGCAGCCCAGTGGCAAGAACAGGGGGAATTGAAGCAACAGCCAGCTCCATTGCCATCCAGGTAGTGCCCCAGATAACGCACACAGAGAAAAAAAGAAGAAGAGAAAGTTTTTTGCGGGGCATTACCACTACCTCAACAAATAGAAATAAATATACATGAATAGCTGTTGAATAATTACTATAGAGCA
>NZ_JAVLSP010000090.1:0-15904 GCF_031528575.1 Candidatus Sororendozoicomonas aggregata | reverse complement strand
AGTTTATGATAAATAGCATGCCTCGCAAGGTTCTTGGTGGATTAACACCGCTTGAGGTCTACACTGGGAAGTCTGTTGCACTTATTGCTTGAATCCAGCTTTACTAAACTACAAATTGCTTGCATTTTTAGTTTTGTTTAACACCTTTTGGGATAACTGATTTATGATATCCTAAGTTTTTTGCTGGAGCACGCATATAGCTCTGAATTTCAACTTTAGCTTCCTGACTAATAATCTCCACCCTATTAGCCTCAGCCTGCATACGTATATAACCTCTGAGCACTTTTTCTCGGTATTCATAGTAGCCCTTCTTTTTTCCTTTCTTCAGAATGGCTCCATGACTATCTTTTAACAAATTTCTAATTCTAGAGGTGTATTTTTCATATGGAAGTTCATCAACACCATCAATTTGAGGTACAATATTTTTATACTGACTATACATTTCTTGAAGAGATGCGCCCTGCCATTCATCCGCACAAGTTGACCATACTACATGCTCATAGGCTCTCTCCCTTTGATTAACTGCAAGCTGGTATGGTCTATTTAATTCAGCTTCAATACCAAATATGGCGTCATCTAAAGCCTTATAATAATCATCCCATGAAACAACAATTGCTTCTTCTTCTTTTTCAAAAAGGTGCCAAAGTAGTCTTTCAACTATCAAATGTACGTAGTAAGGATAACCATCACTTACAGCAGCAAGACGAATGTATATTTCTTTTGGAATATCTATGTTAAACGCCTTTAATGCATTGATTGCAATTTCCCATCTTGCATTCCAACTGAGTCTAGGAAGCTCAATCGTTTCAAGTTGTCGTATAGCAGAACGATGGGCACCTAAAATTTCATGCAGAGTGCTACCAACCCCAGTGAAAATAAATTTTAGTTTCACTCTTTTGTCGCCGAGTTGTTTTAGCAAGTCTGCTAATAAATCAACCTCTCCTTCATCCTCTATGCGGTCCACTTCATCAACAACAACGACCGGAGAGCTTGAATGAATACTGGCGACTTCCTTTAAAATCTCCAAAGCATCACTAAGGCCATGTATTTTTGATGCTAAATCTGTGGATGAAACTTCACTTTTCAACGAATATGACAGCCATTTGCATCCAATGTTAGCTTGTTCGGTTATCTTAGACTCTGTCATCCATGTAGCTTTAACCGCTTGAGAAGCTATATTAGCAACAAGTGATTTTACCGTTGTATCTGGCGCACATGATATATCAATATAATCAGAGTCAGAACTCTGCCACAGGTTCGCAGCGGTAGCAGCAAGAGATGTCTTACCAACACCTCGCTCACCGTAAATGAATATGTTTCTCCCAGGCGAATACAGCGCTTTTTCAATCCGATCAAGCTGATCCTGTCGTCCAACCAAATGCTCACATGAGATAATTGGTCCGTTTGGTGAAACCACTTTATGTAGCTTCTCCGCAAACTCGCTTTTTGTATATTCAAATATAGCCATTAATATCCCTAATGAAGAATGAAGCTTGTATACGTGTACAATCACAACACGTCTTAGCCACTACTGAGCATTATCCTAGTATTTATCTTTATTTTGTAGTACTTACAGAGTAAAGCTCTTCCAGTATTTTTTGCTCTGCTATATCATCTGACTCAATATATGCGTATGGCATATCAAGAGTTGAGTGGCGTAGCACAGTGCAAAGCGTTAGCTCTGTTGCTTTCAAGTGCGCTATTCGAGCAGCCAATATACGCCTACCAGAATGGCTGGAAAAGTCGGGAATACCAGCATCCTTACCCCATTGTGTAATCACGGCCTGCAAGGTATCACAAGCCCAGTGGTTTACAATACTTCCGTCTTTCTTTTTTAGGGCATAGCCGTGCTTATTCTCACTCAAAATCAGTTTTGAATCCTTCCGCAGCCCACGGTAATCGTCGCTATTACCGCTCATCATCAACCTTTTTTTAACTCTGAACGCTACATACTCTTCAAGAGCATTCCTGAGTCTTGGAGAGTAAAAGAGGAGAGTCCCAGCCTTTCCGTTTTTACTGTACTTTGCAGGCAAGACAACCTGCATCCTGAGGAAGCCTTCTCGTGTCATCACATGCTTTATTTCAAGCTGTGCAACCTCAGATATACGACATCAAGCCCCAAACAGAAGCCATATGATGAGCCGGTTCCGTTCAGGATTGCGGGTATCACTAGCAACATATAGTAGGCGCTTGAGCTGCTTATCACTGAGAACGGGTGCTCTGTTGATGCCCTGGTTGTTCATCCGCCTCATTCGGCGGACAGCGCATGATTTTTTGACATCCTCCCACTGCTAAAGCAGTGGGAGGATGTCAAACGGGCATACCCTATTTTCATGACAGGCAGCTCCTGATGGTAGGGAATACTCAATCGTTCATGGAAAAGGTAGACGATAAAAAGATAAACGGCTAACTCATACTATTTTGCAAGGCATCCAGTCGGGGCATTCCTCGATGGCCAGCAGTCTGAAAAAACGATCGTTTTTCCAAACTGCTCAATGATGGGAGTGGAGATAATTTAGTTGTTCAAGGTCAGGCTTTTTGTGATTTTGGCGTGATACTAAACCCCAGAGCCTGCATAACGTTCAGGATCGTTTTTAAGGTTGGGTTTCCATCTTCGCTGAATGATCGGTACAGCTGCTCCCTGGAAAGGCCGGTTTGCCGAGCAATGCTGCTCATACCCTCAGCCCGGGCAACAACCCCCAGTGCCTTGGCAATATAAGATGCATCGCCAGTTTCAAAAGCATCGGCGATAAACACCTCTCTGGCTTCCGGGCTGTCCAGTGCCGCAGCGGGGTCATAATCGTATACGGGTTCAGTCATCATTTTTCCTCCATTCTTTTGCCAGTTGTTTAGCAACCTCTATATCTTTGCTCTGTGTGCTTTTGTTCCCTCCACACAACAGAAGAATGATTTCATCCCCCTGTTGGCGAAAGTACACCCGGTAGCCAGGGCCATAATGAATTCTTAGCTCGCTGACACCCTGCCCAACCGGGGAAACATCACCGGGCAGGCCATTGGCCAGACGAAATACCCGAGCCGCTATCATGGCTTTTGCTCGGGAGTCCTTCAGCTTCCGTTCCCACTTACGGTAGGTTTCAGTTTCTTTAATGGTGATCATAAATAAAGTGTAGTGTATAAACTACGCTTTGAAAAGACTATCTATTCTGGGCTACATCATGCGGCTAGCAAGGGGTGGCGTTATTATCACTTAATTCGGGCAGAAAAGGCTGTTTGCAGGCTATTCTCACTTAATTCGGGCACATTCTCACTTAATGTGAGCATGACCATACTCTTATTCTCATTTAATTCGGGCACAAAAGTGCCCTTGTTTGCAGGCAGAACTGATCTTGTTTGCAAGCAGCTACAGATAGCTAACGGCTTTATAACGCTTTTCAACGAGTGATGTCGTTTTTTTAGGCAGTTCAGTAGATTCTAATAAACTCAGCAGCCGTTGCGCGGTTCCTTGCTTGTGCTTCAATCTGTGCAGCCAGTCTTCCAACCAGATCTTTCGTTGGCCTTCATTATCTGGAAATAAGGCATGGGAAGCATCTGATACATATTCAGATAAATGATAAAAATCGAGGATCTGAAAAGAGGTATGCCTTTTTAGGAACAGCCAGTTTTCACGAGCTCCGTCTGCTACTCCAATATAATCAGCTTCAGGATAAAGAGCCTTTACCTTCTGGATTTCTTGTTCAAGTCGACTCAGAAAAGCAGACTTGCCATATTCGGGTGCTGCCGCTGTGTATACCGTGTGAAGCCGGTTCCCTGTGTCATCATACAGGCTTAATGCTCCACACATGGCTTCACGCCACCCATCATCGCACAGCAGCATGCAAGTGCCATCAAGGCCAATAGCAACAGACGACACAGGTACATCAAATTCAGGGAGGTCGTACCCGCTATCTTCATAGGTTTCAGCAAGCGCGCCAACATCATCCGATAACCGTTTGATGTAGGAGCGAGCCAGCTTTCGATTGTGATTAGTTTTCAAGTCTTCCTCAACAGCGGGCGCAGCCATTTTGCTGTATTTCCAGGCCACCATCTTGGCCAGCTTTGGCGTTGCCGAGCCGATAATACCGGCACTTAAGTCAAGAGGTGATAGTGTCGCGCCGCCGCCACTGCCCTGATAGACAGCCCTCTCCACAGAGACCGCCCCGTAAGGGGTTTCATAACATTTAGCAACCTGATGCTTGTAGGAAAGCTTTCGCCCATTTTGCCTTTCTGGACGGGGCTGGATACAATAGAGGCGGTCATTATAATATCAGGCAGTTGGTGGCTATTTTCTGATATCAGAGTAGACACTTTCTGTTCTGTCAACATGGCAATTTATTGTATTAATCAGAAAGAACACCCTAAGGAAAAGCAGATAGCCTGAATCTAACCTGACGGTACAAACAATTTATGTCGTGTAAGTGTCAGGTCAGGTTGTGACTACTACACCTTTGTTGAGTTAGAACTGAACAATACGTCGCAGGTCGTTATCAGTGATATAGCGCAGGATGTATTCCGTTTTAATGATCCTGCCCAAGTTAGTGAATGCCTTAGCCAGCCGGTCAGAAGGAAAATTAAGATCGGTATAAAGAACAAGGGGAAGAACTGTGGCTGGAGTGAAGAATACCTTTGTCATATTCTCGGGCTGATCAAATAATGTTAATGCGTTTGCCCTGACCCGAGTACCACTCGCAGGCCAACATGTCGTTCAAATGAACTGTCTTTACCCAAGAGTTCGTTCTTTTTATATCTGCATCCCTTGCATGACAATAGGATATTCGTCGAATTCACGCTATTTAGCAGGTAAAGAAACTCTCATGCTCAAGAACAAGGAAAATTTACTCAAAGATTGACATGTCTTAAGAAGTTGAAAATATGCAGTCATATGACTGCACTTATCATGCACAAATTATATTTTCAGCAACTTGGTAACTGAAAGTGTGAAAATAACTCATCAAGTTCTGCTTTGTTGTGTCTGCAAATGGCTTCCTGAATAACATCTTTGGTTAAATGAGGCGCAAACTTTTCAATAAAGTCATGCATGAACCCACGCAGGAATGTTCCCCTGCGAAAGCCAATTTTTGTTACACTCGGCTCAAACAGGTGGTCTGCATTCAAAGGGATAAGATCTGAGTCTAAATCAGGGTCATAAGCCATTTTAGCAATAATCCCAACACCTAGATTAAGCCTGACGTAAGTTTTTATTACGTCCGCATCTGCTGCGGTAAAGACCACCTTTGGTGATAACCCTTCATTTAAAAAAGCTTCGTCAAGTTTTGAAGCACCTGTAAACCCAAATACATAGGTTACCAAAGGAAAACGGGCAATATCCTGGAGCGTAAGTTCTGATACCTGAGCCAAAGCATGGTTCTTTGGGACGAGGACACATCGGTTCCAACTGTAGCAGGGCATCATTACCAGTTCATTAAAAAGTTCAAGTGCGTCTGTGGCAATGGCAAAATCCACAGAGCCATCGGCTGCCATTTCAGCAATTTGTACAGGTGTACCTTGATGCATATTTAGTGACACATCGGGATATTGGGATATAAAATCCTTGATGATTGTTGGCAGGGCGTATCGTGCCTGAGTGTGCGTTGTTGCTATAGTCAAACTGCCCTTTTTCTCATCGCTGAACTCTTGTGCAATCTGCTTAATACTTTCTACTTTACGAAGTATCTCGCCGGCAGTATCAATGATTTTTTCACCTGCGGGGGTTACTCGTGTCAGGTGCTTACCACTTCGAGAAAATACTTCTACACCCAGCTCATCTTCCAAAAGGCGAATCTGCTTGCTAATGCCGGGCTGGGATGTATACAGACTTTGTGCGGTTGCTGATACGTTAAGGTCGTGGTGAGCAACTTCCCAGACGTAGCGCAGTTGTTGCAGCTTCATTGATGGCCTCCGATCGAGCTAGGTATTACTGACCAAAAAAAGGGACTGTACTCTCTGGTCTAACCGGAAAGTGACAATGTTCAATTTGTACGTGGGTTGCATCTACGTCCACTCTTAGGACTACTTTCATACATCGACTAGGCTTCTTATAGCTTTAGGCCATATTTCAATGGTTAACATTATTTCTGTCCCTGCCGCCCGTCTGGATGAGCATTGGGGCGAAAGCGTGTGAGGTATACCCAGAATAGTCGATTCCAGCTGAACCCAGTAGCTGGTCGTGAAGATTATAGTCTGATATCAGTAGCTTGTTATGCTTTGATAATGAATTTGTAAAAAATATCCGAATGAAAAGCTGGCTGAATCATTCCTGTTCCGGCCTTTTAGGGCTTGCAGATGCTACTTGCTTTGAATTAAAGTGACCGATCTCCCTTGACGTAAGGGAATGTCTGTCAATATGAGAGTCTGCTTACGATGGCTTTTGCACCCATTGAAAATCTGAATATAACTTCTCAAGATGTGTTGATCTCACCTGAAGCATTGAAAAAAGCCATTCCAGTGAGTGAAGCCGCTGCCCAATCCGTCGCCGAAGGGCGCCAGGTGATTCGTGATATCCTTGATGGGAAGGATCATAGACTTTTTATAGTAGTGGGGCCTTGCTCTATCCATGATGTGGATGCAGCAAAAGACTATGCCATGCGGCTCAAAGCACTGAGAGACGAACTCGGTGATACCCTGTATCTGGTGATGCGTGTCTATTTTGAAAAACCCAGGACAACCACAGGCTGGAAAGGATTAATCAATGATCCCTATCTCAATGACACCTTTAAGATGGAACAAGGGCTTCATATTGGTCGCCAATTATTGATGGATGTGGCTGAGTTAGGTTTGCCCACGGCAACGGAAGCACTTGATCCCATATCACCTCAATACTTACAGGATCTGGTGTCTTGGTCTGCTATTGGCGCACGCACCACTGAATCTCAAACACACAGGGAAATGGCAAGTGGTTTATCTTCAGCTGTTGGATTTAAAAATGGCACTGATGGTGGCCTTGGTGTTGCGATTAACGCTTTGCAGTCGGTTTCCAGCCCCCACCGCTTTTTGGGTTTGAACGGAAAGGGTTGCGTTGCAATCACGCATACATCAGGTAACCCCTATGGCCACATTGTGCTCAGAGGAGGAGATAACAAGCCGAATTATGACTCCGTCAATGTGGCCCTGTGCGAAAAAGCACTGGAAAAAGCCGGTGTTGCCAAAAATATTATGATTGACTGCTCCCACGCAAATTCAAATAAAGATCCTGCATTACAACCTTTGGTTATGGAGAACGTTGCTAATCAGGTACTGGAAGGTAATCGATCGATTATTGGACTAATGATGGAAAGTAATCTCAATTGGGGTAACCAGAAAATTTCGCTAAATCTGGATGATTTAACCTACGGAGTCTCTGTGACTGATGCTTGTATTGACTGGGAAACAACAGAGCGGTCCCTGCGCGCTACACGTGATAAACTTAAAGATGTTTTACCCAGGCGCCGTTAGGGGATTAATACTTTTTTTCTATTCCGATAGACAATAGTCGTTTATCGGAACCGTCACAGAAGCAATTCACATTGCCTATAATCTTCTATCATATCATCAGTATTTTCCGAAGTAGTGGCTGTTAAGGCTACTAAATCGAGGCAAAGCTGGGGGGTATTCTGATGCTTATTAAGCGTGCCGGGCTGATGATTATTTTTTGGCTCTAATGGCATGTTATTAATTCTTTGTATGAGGATTGCTGCACAAATAGGACAAATGGTAGGTACCAACTCATTAGTAAGCACCTTGTAATGGTAGTTACCATCAAGTACTTCTGTACATAACGCAAGATCACTTCTTGATTCTATATCCAGGTTAGCTTCTACCAGATGTCGGTGATTACAGGCATTAACAGTCACAAAAAAGTTTGACAGTATCAGTTGTTTATAACGTTTCACAGTTGTTAGTCTGGGGTCGTCAGGGTCATAAGGGTTGACTTTTTCTCCCTTCCAGAAAGGAAAAAGACAAAATAGCCGTTGTAGAGATTTATGGTTTCGTATAATTATTATCTTTACCGCTAATGGCTGAAAATGCCATAGATGACCGTGGGTTTTTTCATAAATTTCCATGCCCCGTCATAGAATAGCTGGTTCTTAAAGGACTATCTTATTGACTTTTACTTAAGATAATTATAGGTCAACTATTCGCACAAACGTCCGAAATACTCCTAGTGACAGTGCCGCAATTATTATGTAGTTATTATTTAAAACAATACTGTGGACAGTTTTTGATGCTTAAGGCCCACGGCTGCCAAAGGCCCGAAGGTGTATCGTTATTTTATGGTAACTCACGCCTACCGTTGAGTTACTATAAAATCATCCCTTTGAGTTGTAGACCTTGTAGTATCAGACACCAGACTGTCTAAAACTGTCCGCGGTATTGTTAAAAGGAAGGGTAATTTTTTTTGTGATTTCTAAATATGATTGGATAATTTAATATCATTGAAACCCTTATCTCAACTGACGGTATAAACAACCGTCAGTTGCTTCAGACTTCTCCTGATTTTTATTTATAGTATGCATTCTCACGCACACTATGATCCGTTACATCCCTGACGCCTTTTAGCTCAGGGATGGCATCAAGCAATGTTCGTTCAACACCGTCCTTTAATGTCATATCAACCATTCCACAGCCCTGACAGCCCCCCCCAAATTGCAATATGGCAACATCATCATTAATTTCTATTAATGAGACCATTCCACCATGGGAGGCCAGCCCGGGATTGATTTCTGTTTGCAACACATAATTAATACGTTCATTCAAGGGGCTATCCGCATTAACCTGAGGGACTTTCGCATTCGGGGCTTTAATCGTTAACTGACCACCGAGCTTGTCCTCAGCAAAATCTACAACAGCTTCTTCCAAAAATAGCTCACTGCCCGCTTCCACATGGCATGGGAAAGCATCCAGAGGTAGCATCAAGTCGGTTGGCCTTGCCTCTTCGGGTTTACAATAAGCCAGGCAAGTCTCAGCATGGGGGGTTCCTGGCTGACTGACAAATAACCGGACACCTATTCCCTCCACATTTTGCTTAATTAAAAGCTGCTTAAGATAGTTTTGCGCTGCTTCTGTAATCGTAATATTCATCACTGATACGCCTTCAAATGTGTTGGCGTTATTCTAAGCTATTGAGCAGAATCCGAACATCCCTGATTGCCTCCAATGAACGTATCAAATGAATGCCTGTTCCCCATGATTAGCTTTTCACCACCGCTACTGATGCTGCTACTTTTACCGCTACCTTGAACGTCAAATTGTCGAACATTGACTTTCCCGAATAGAAAACTGCCGTCCTTTATGCCAGAATAAAACCCGTAAACCTGACACAAGTCTTTCATTTACCTACGTTATTTAACCTTCGTGGCGCTTCTGCTGAGAAGCCTGTGAAAGACTTCAAAACAGTTAATTCTGCCTGAAAAAAGCACAGTCCTGATCATTGATCTAGTCGGGCTTAAGCTTGCGTGAAATTCAGTAGAGCGAGTCAGATTTTTCGATGGATTTGTGCGAATAGTTGACCTATTTAAGTTAAGCAAATTCATCGGAAAATATGGCCGCTCTTTCTGGATTTCAGGCCGAAATTGCCTTAAGTCCGACAAGCTCCTAGGCTAAGAGCAAATCAAAACCCAAGAACATGTACATGAAACAACTTATCCCGGAGCAGCATGCTCCGCTAGTCCTTGTTATGCTGACTTTATTTGCGGTAATAGGGCCTGTATCCATTGATATTTTTACGCCATCCTTACCCGCCATCACAGAGTATTTTCATACCACAAGCGCGACATCACAGTGGAGTGTTGGCCTGTTTATGGTCGGCTTTTCCGTCTCTATGCTGATTTGCGGCCCACTGGCCGACCGCTACGGACGAAAAAAGACCTTGCTTGGTGGCTATCTTATCTTCCTGTTGGCAACGTTTATCGCCCTGACGACAGAGCATATCCACGTTTTCATTGCCGCACGTTTTTTTCAGGCGGTATTTGGCTGTTTTGGCACAGCAATAGCGCGTACCATTGCCAGGGACTATTACCGGGATAAAAATCAAGTCCGTATACTTGCCTACATTGCTGGCTGCCTGACCATCGCCCCCATGGCCGCCCCTGTTGCCGGTGGATTTATACAGGAGTACGCCGGCTGGCACATGAATTTCCTGACCATGGCCGCACTGGCATTGATGGCAATTGCTGTTCTGCCCCTGCTGCCCGAAAAATACCAACCTGTTACCCCCAAACAACGCACCTCTCCCCTTTCGGCCTACAGAGAAGTTCTCACCAACCGTCACTATCTGCGCTATTGCTTTGCTTCAGGTACGGCTTTTTCCGGTGCCTTTGTTTTCGTTACCGGAGGCGCCTTTGTATTTATTGGCGCGCTTTCTCTGTCACCCACCCAGTACGGCCTTCTGTTTGCCATCGCTATTGCGTCTTTCATGGTCAGTACCCTGTATGCCCCAAAGCTGAGCAAACAATTGGGCTATGACAACTGTTTAAAACTGTCCGCTCTACTGTTACTCACAGGTGCCGGAATAAGCCTGGTATCAGGCTATTTCAGTCAAGGAGAATCAGTGGCTGGGTATATTACCGGTATCTCTGTTTACGAGCTTGGCCTGGGCGTTTATTTGCCCATTTGTCAGGCGCGGGCAACAGAGTCGATGAAAGACAATATTGGTACGGCCTCTGGCCTGCTATTTTTTGTTGAAATGGTATTAGCCAGTATTATCAGTGGTCTGGTCAGTGCGCTGCCGGAGGCAGGCACTACATCATTAGCCATGGTGACTTTCATCATCAGCGTACTGTCTTTGATGAGTTTATGCTTGAAAAAAGCATCAAACCTGCCCAAAAACACCTGTACATCCGCTTAGAGTAGGTGCATTTCAGAAAATACCAGCGGTTCGTCATTCCCGCGAAGGCAACAATCCACCACAACAGTGGCTCCCCGCCCTCGCGGGTATATGACAGCGGTAAAATATAAATTGTCGCTGCTCATTCAACGCAAAGCTGCTCGTTTTCATGTCCAGATCTGGTATATTGACGTCGTTTAAGTATACCATGGCGACCATAAAGTTAACGGGACAGGACTTGCGGTCAGTCAATGAGCGAACGACAACGACACCGGACACACCTGCTTCAGAAGCAGATTCAGCAACGTATTCTGATTCTCGATGGTGCCATGGGCACAATGATCCAGACCCATCAACTTGATGAGCAGGCCTACCGGGGCAGCCGCTTTGCCAGGCATTGCTGTGATGTTAAGGGAAACAATGACCTCCTGAGTCTGACGCAGCCCGATATCATTGAGGGGATTCACCGGGCGTACCTTGCTGCCGGTGCTGATATTATTGAGACCAATACCTTCAATGCCACTACCATTGCCATGGCTGACTACGCCATGGAAGATTTGACCACTGAAATCAACGTTGAAAGCGCTCGCTTAGCACGGGCAGCTGCCGATGCATTTTCAGCAAAAACACCGGATAAACCCCGGTTTGTTGCCGGAGTATTAGGGCCAACAAACCGGACCGCCTCTATTTCTCCTGATGTCAACAATCCCGGTTTTCGTAATGTTACCTTTGACGAGTTAGTTATTGCCTACCGCGAAGCCACCCTGGCATTGATTGAGGGTGGCGCTGATATCATTCTGATTGAAACGGTGTTTGATACACTCAATGCAAAAGCGGCCATTTACAGTGTCAATGCCGTCTTTGATGACCTCGGCTTTACCTTGCCGGTTATGATTTCAGGGACAATCACAGATGCCTCCGGGCGAACCTTATCCGGCCAGACCACTGAGGCATTCTGGAACTCTGTTCGTCATGCCAATCCTTTCTCTGTTGGCTTGAATTGTGCCCTCGGTGCCAGTGAATTACGGCCTTACCTTGAAGAACTGTCGACCATCGCTGATACCTGCGTCAGTGCTCACCCTAACGCCGGCCTTCCCAATGCCTTTGGTGAATACGATCAAACCCCTGAAGAAATGGCTGACATTTTGACAGAGTTCGCCCACTGCGGCCTGGTCAATATTGTTGGCGGTTGTTGTGGTACTACGCCAGAACATATTCAAGTCATCGCTGAGCGTATGGCACGGATAAAAAAACGTGCTGTGCCTGCTCGCCCAGTCGCTTGCCGTCTCAGTGGTCTGGAGCCGTTTACCATTGCCAGCGATTCTTTGTTTGTCAATGTCGGAGAGCGATGTAACGTCACAGGCTCAGCCCGTTTTAAAAAGCTGATTCTGGCAGAAGACTATGAAACGGCTTTGGATGTTGCCCGTCACCAGGTAGAAAACGGTGCGCAGGTCATTGATATCAACATGGACGAAGGCATGCTTGATGCCAAAGGAGCCATGGTGACCTTTTTAAATATGCTGGCCTCGGAACCGGATATTTCCCGCGTCCCTGTCATGGTCGATTCATCGAAATGGGACGTCATTGAAGCGGGCCTGCAATGCATTCAGGGCAAGGGTATTGTCAACTCCATCAGCCTCAAAGAAGGGGAAGCACTGTTCAAAGAGCACGCCCGCCAATGCAGAAACTACGGTGCTGCTGTGGTGGTTATGGCCTTTGATGAAACAGGGCAAGCCGATTCTGAGGCGCGTAAAAATGACATCTGCCAACGGTCCTACGATATACTCGTTCACGAGCTGGGTTTCCCGCCTGAAGATATTATTTTTGATCCTAATATCTTTGCCGTTGCCACCGGCATTGAAGAACATAATAACTATGCCGTCGATTTTATTAATGCCACCGCTTACATTCGGGACAACCTGCCCCATGCGATGATCTCGGGAGGCGTCAGCAACGTATCTTTTTCTTTCCGTGGTAATAACCCCGTGCGTGAAGCTATCCACTCGGTGTTTCTCTACCACGGCATTAAAGCCGGTCTGTCCATGGGGATTGTCAATGCCGGCCAGCTGGCAATTTATGAAGATATTCCAGCCGATCTAAAAGTGGCCGTTGAAGCGGTTGTTCTTAATGAAAGCCCTGATGCTACCGACGCACTGCTCGATATTGCTGAAAAATACCGTGACAGCGGTGGCACTGAAAGACAGAATACAGACGACATATGGCGTGAATGGCCCGTAGAGAAACGTCTGGAACATGCGTTGGTAAAAGGGATTACCAGCCACATTATTGAAGATACCGAAGCTGCTCGCCAGAGCGTCAGCCGCCCCATTGAAGTGATTGAAGGCCCATTGATGGCAGGGATGAACGTGGTTGGTGACCTGTTTGGCGACGGCAAAATGTTTCTACCCCAAGTGGTTAAAAGTGCCCGCGTGATGAAACAGGCGGTCGCTCATCTTGTGCCTTTTATCGAGGAAGAAAAAGGCGGTGATGTAAAATCCAATGGCAAAATCCTCATGGCCACCGTAAAAGGCGATGTGCACGATATTGGCAAAAATATTGTGGGCGTGGTGCTGGCTTGTAACAATTTTGAGATTATCGACCTTGGTGTCATGGTGCCTTGTGAAAAAATTCTGCAAACGGCAAAAGAGGAGCAAGTGGATATTATCGGTCTTAGTGGGCTGATAACACCCTCACTGGATGAAATGGTGCATGTGGCCTCAGAAATGCAGCGACAGGGGTTTACTATTCCTTTGATGATCGGTGGTGCTACCACCTCAAGAGCCCACACAGCGGTAAAAATTGAACAACACTATCAAAATGACCTGGCCATCTACGTCACCGATGCCTCCCGCAGTGTGGGTATTGCCAGTCAACTGGTCAACCCGACACTAAAAACCCTGCTGACCGATAAAACCCGTAGTGAGTACCACAGTATCCGTGAACGCCATGCTAACCGGCATAAGCGCAAGCCTCTGTTAAGCTACGAAAAAGCCGTCAATAATCGCTTTCAACCCGACTGGCAGGGGTATACGCCACCAACGCCCACATTCACCGGTACAAAAACCTTTGACAACTACCCCCTGAAACAACTGGTGGATTATATTGACTGGACGCCTTTTTTTATGACCTGGGATTTGGCCGGTAAATTTCCGGCAATCCTTGAAGACCCGGTTGTGGGAGAGGCGGCCACCCACCTGTATAAAGACGCACAGGTAATGCTGAATGATCTTGTTGCCAACGAGCGCGTCGTGGCGCGGGCAGTGATTGGCTTTTGGCCAGCAGCGCAAGTCAGCCAGGATGATATCGCCATCTACAGTGATGATGCCAGAACACACATTCACACGACACTGCATCACCTTCGCCAGCAGAGTATTCGCCCCGAAGGAAAACCGAATTATTGCCTGTCAGATTATATCGCCCCCACCGAAACAGGTTTACAGGATTACGTGGGAGGATTTGCTGTAACAACAGGGACAGGAGCTGATGAGCTAGCCAGGCAATATCAGGATGACGGCGATGACTACAACAGTATTATGGTCAAAGCGCTGGCCGACCGGCTTGCAGAAGCTTTCGCCGAGCATATGCACGAGCGTGTGCGCAAAGAATTCTGGGGATACTGTATGGATGAACAGCACTCAAACGAAGAGCTGATCAAAGAACGCTACCAGGGTATTCGCCCTGCCCCTGGCTATCCCGCCTGCCCGGATCATACTGAAAAAATGACACTGTTTACTCTGCTCGATGCAGAATCGGCAACGGGCATTTCCCTGACAGAACACTTTGCCATGCTGCCAGCGGCGAGTGTCAGCGGATGGTATTTTTCTCACCCTCAATCCAGGTATTTTGGGTTGGGATTGATTGATCAGGAACAACTGGCCCATTACGCCAGGCGAAAAGGCATCTCTGTTGAAACGGCTGAGCGTTGGTTACGTCCGCATTTAAGCTAAAGGCTGTTTCTTTCGGTGGTAAAATCAATTATCGAAAGCGCGTAAACTCCCGCACTTCTGGAGGGCACTTCTGGAGGGTGTCGCAAAAAGGTTAAATACACCTGTCTGAACTTTTTCTTTCATTCCTGGAAAAGCAGGAGTCCATCGCCGCCGTCACGTCACCCCTTTGTGGGAATGACGAAAGTAGAGGTGATTGCCTGTCTATACCACTTTTGCAACACCCTCTTTGGGGTCCATTTCAAAACGAGGGGTTTCTTTACTTCCTGTTATCGTGGTGTAGTATTAATAGGTAACACCTTTTACTACCAAAGGAGGAAAGGATGGCCACTACTTCAGTAAAGCTTGATGAGGATTTGAAAAGGAGGATTCAGCACTTGGCTGAAACCAAACAGCGATCTGCCCACTGGATTATGTGTGAGGCAATTCGTCATTATGTTGCTTGTGAGGAAAAGAAAGAAGCCTTAAAGCAGGATGCCCTCAATGCCTGGGAAACCTATCAGGAAAATAGCATGCACCTGACGCTTGAAGAAGCAGATGCATGGTTGGCCAAACTTGAAGCCGGAGAAGATGCGGAGATTCCTAAGTGTCACGATTGATATGGTCACCTTCTGCCCTTAGAGATGTTCAGCGGCTCCACCCGTTTCTGGCAAATAAAGACGAAAAGTCTGCCAGCCGTGCCATCAAAACAATCCGTTCCAGCGTGAAAATTCTAGCCCATCAACCTGAAGTTGGTCGGCCTGTTGATGGCATGGAGCCTGAGTTCAGGAAGTGGCTGATTGACTTTGGTAGCAGTGGTTATGTTGCCTTGTATCGTACTGAGAATGCGTTAACAACGTTGCTAGCTGTAAGGCACCAAAGAGAGGCTGGGTACTAATACGCACACCTCTATATGGAGAGGCGCGCCATGATAAAACCTACATTCAAGCGGCTCAATCGCGGTTCAATTGACCCACGCTGGCTAAAGCTAAATCTGGCTAAATTCTTTTTTTTATTAAAGTCCGGCATTTTTTACCAACGCTTTGCCGTTATAAGTTGTATTATAATACGATTTAATCTACTCTAGAACTTACGCATTGACAGCACCGACAAAAAATGGCCTTAACCAGTCTTTTCCCTCTGAGAAGTCCTTTATAAACTCCCAAGTGGCTTCTTTGAGGGC
>NZ_JAVLSP010000008.1:0-80675 GCF_031528575.1 Candidatus Sororendozoicomonas aggregata | reverse complement strand
CTTCGTCAAATAGCCCCACTATTATCCTCAGAAGCAGAAATTTTTATCCTCAATTTCTCGTAATCCTCGCTACGGGCGCTATTCTCGGTCAGGCTCCTAAAACCGGTAACCGAGGGAAATCGTCTGAAAATCCAGCCCCTCATTAACATCATGGAGATTTGCATTGGAGTAATGGTACCAGCCATAAGCTATTTCATACTGCTGCCGCTGGCCAAAATGCAACCCTGCCATGAGCCTGATTTCAAACTGGGTATGCCCCCCCATATTGACAGCAGAATGGGTTTTTTCTTGCTGAATATCTTTTTCAGACTGATAGCTTAATCCAACACCTGCATCTAAAAAGAACCCCAACGCATGCGGGGCAGACGATTGAAGACGAAAAACAGGTGAAAAGCTGACGGATTTCACCTGACTGGCGCCAACGCTTCTGACATCAGAAGGGCCCAGATTGCTTTTCCAGTGATTGAGAGCCACATCAAAGTATCCACTTATTTGTAAACCGGAAAAACTCACCAGTGGTTCTCCCCAATCCCAGACAATACTGCCACGGTAGGCGTTCAGATCCGGTTTAGTATTATTCAAACTGAAGCTTTTACCAAAACCTGCATTAACCCCATCAGGGGTCAGATCCAGTGCATTAACAGGTAATGCGGACGCACAAAACAAATAGGGCAGAAGCCCCGCTTTTTTTATCATGGCTCAACATCCTTGTTTTATAGTTATCCTGAATTCGGGGTTATAGCTCCGTACAACACCAAAGTTACATGGGGAGTGAAATAAATCTGTCACTCATCATCCTGAAACCCTTGTTCTTTGGAAGATAAAATTCAACATCACACCTTTAGGGCGTTATCAATCAGACATGTATTGAACGGCCCTCTGTAATTGATCATGGAGTTCGACACCTGGAGTGTCAACTTTGAGTTTGAACCAATGCCACAAGCAGCTCATCGCTGAATCCAAAAAACTTCCAGCCAAGTGCAAGTTGACGCCCAGTGAGGTCATCATCGTCATCGTTTACTTTCACCTACTTTTACTAAAGTGCCCATCGAGACATCAAACACTATTACATTGGGTTGATTCAGTCGCATCACAGACCCGATTTTCCCGGACTGGTTTCCTATAACCGGTTCGTTGAACTGATAAAGCAGGTTCTGCTACCTTTGACTGTCTCCCTTAAAAGCCGGTGTATGGGACAGCCAATGGGTATTGCTTTTTTGATTCCCCCCCCTCTTGTTGTCTGCAATAACCTGCGGATCATGAGCCATCGCGTTTTTTCAGGTATGGTCAAATCAGGGAAAACCTCAACAGGATGGACGTTTGGTTTCAAGCTGCATCTGGTTATCAGTCACCTGGGTTGGAAGGTTTGCATTTGAACAAATGCGTTTTCAAACCAAAGTGTTGCAATGATTGCAGCGCTATCGTCGACCTGAAAGCCGAGACTTTAAACCGATTCGCGCTGTGCAAAGGTCGCTACGATAAAAACAGATTCTTAAAGCAGATCCATCAAGTTGGACACTATGCAATCAGGATCAGCGTCGTCAACAGGGTTACCATGGTTATAACCATAGGTGACGCCAACTACCTGAATACCAGCAGCTTTTGCCGCAGTAATATCATTAATTGAATCCCCCACCATCAAGGCTGCATCTGAAGAGCGCTGGTATTTTTCCAATGTATGCTGCAAAGGTAAGGGATGTGGCTTTTTCTCAGGCAGTGTATCGCCACCTATGAGATAATCAAAGAAGTGGTGAATCCCCTGGGCTTTTAACAACAATCGAGAAAACTGTTCGTCCTTGTTGGTGATGATCGTTTGCGTAATATTGTGGTTGTGAATAAATTCAAGGAAAGAGCGTACCCCGGGATACAGTTGACTACTCAACCCCACTTCCTGCTCGTAGCGACGCACAAAGCGTGCCCTGGCAGATTCAAATAATGCAGGGTCGACCCTACCGGGCTGATCTCCCTTAATATCGTCGGCCAACGCTCGCTTAATCAAAGGTGTAATACCATTACCTACCCAGTGAGTAATATCCTCAGGGTTAGCAACAGGGCGATTCAAATCCTTTAGCATACAGTTAGTAGCAATGATGAGATCGGGAATACTGTCAACCAGAGTGCCATCCAGATCGTACATGATTAATGAGGGGAGACGATTCGAAAATAATTGTGTCAGTGTCATAATAGTCTGGAGGTTGCGAGAAAAGAAAAGAAAAGGCTATCAAGTTTGATAATAGCAGGCATCATTCTGACAGTTTTTAAAAAGGAGTACCAGAAAATCAGGGTGTTTACACAAAATTATTTACAGGCTCTTTTCATTTGGTCATGTACTTATCCACTGATAACCTTCACCGTAGTCGCCTTAACGCATCATCCAATAAATCATTGTCATCATCTGGATCGGCCCTATTAAGTGCATTTGATAGCTGGCGGGATGTTTTTAAGCCATCAACAAAATCATTCATGATTCCATTACGAATTAAATGATGTATTAATCCTTTGTATGTTGGGGCAAATATGGCCAACCCACCCCCAAAACATATATTTACCTCAGTATGTTCTCTTACCCAAAATTTAAAGTAAAAAACAGTCTTGTCGCTTAACTCACCGGCCAATTTGAAGTCGTCTTTAATATACAGATAAGGTGGTATATTGAATCTTAGCTCTTCTTGATTTTCAAGGAGGAAGACTCCATCATTCACAATAGTGGTGTGATCATCAATTTCACCGATATCGCTGCTGGAGTCGTAAACAATAAGGCGTATAATTTCAAACTTTTTGTCCAGGCTGGTTGCCTGCCCACTGTTAACATTGGTGTAATCAAAGACTGTCCAGTTATTAATCAGTGTCAAATAAGGCTTAATTTTCTTAAGATACTGAATTTCCTCCATATCGTAAGGAGTGACCTTTAATAAACCTTCATATAGAAGAAGGCCATGCAATGGAGAGGTTGCATGACAGTGTTTAACAGCTTCTCTGAGGTTGCTAATGTCTTCAAAACTTAAGAACCGTAAAATATTGGACAAAATAGGGTGCTGATGCATAATTAGCACAAAAAGGTCTAAAGCACTACTTTCCACGATACACGTTAATTCACGCCTACCTGCTTTTCTTTCAGATTTATTCATTTTACTAACCTCATTATGGTTAAGGAGCCTAGCCCGGATATTTCATAAACATGCTCCTGGCCTTGCTTGCTCCTTGCGGCGCTAAGGGAGTTTTGCTCAGTCGACCGTACTCCCCGGTACGGCGCTCCCTCGCAAAATCCCTTAGAACCGCAAGGTTCTGCGCAATTCTCAGGGCAGTTTATGAAATATCCGGGCTAGTGGTAAAAATAAACCAGTACTTTTTTTCACACGTTTTTTTCATACGTTTTTATCGTGCATGCGAGGGTTTGGCGTTGAAAGAGGCGTTTCACTTCTGTTGTACGTTAATAACTTTTTGGCTAGGAGCCTATCGGACTTATGCTTTCGAGCATAAAATTCAGTAGGGCGAGTTAGAACTTTCGATCAATTTGTGTGAATAGTTGACCTATTTAAGCAAATTAATCGGAAATTCTGGCCGCACTTTCTCGCACTTTCTCGCACTTTCTGGATTTTAGGCCGAAACTGTCTTAAGTCCGACAGGCTTCTAGCGCTTAACAGCACTAGCAGTTACGACTTCAATACGTTAGAAAGAGCGATTTACACCACTTCAAACAAATGGTGCGTTTTCTTGCCCAGTTTTACCAGGAAGAAGCGTCCATACAAAGCATTATCCTGAGCAAAACATGATGACAAGTTCATATTATCCTCCATGCCCCGCGCCTCACCATTGAATAGCACACTTTTACGTTGGAGCGCATCCTTAACCTGCTTGCCGGATTTTACCACACCCACTTCTACAAAAAGCTGGGTCATAGGTTGGCCTTCAAGATCAGAACGGTACAGAGTAGACGACGGCAGTCCATCCTGTTTCAGCTGTTCCAGATCAGGCTCCGACAGACTCAGAAGCTTACCAGAGAACAGTGCCTCAGAAATACGCATAGCAGAGGCCAGCCCTTTTTCTCCATGAACCAGGCGAGTCACTTCTTTAGCCAGAACACCCTGTGCAGATTTACGCCCTAGTGTTTCAGCATCCACTGCCTCAATACCCACTATGTCTTCTATGCTCAAAAAGGTGAAATAACGCAGGAATCTGTATACATCAGCATCAGCGGTATTCATCCAGAACTGGTAAAAGGCATAAGGCGATGTTTTACTGGGGTCAAGCCATAGGGCTCCCCCCTCAGTTTTGCCAAACTTTGTGCCATCAGATTTAGTGATTAACGGCACCGTTAACCCAAAAGCCTTCGCTTTGTTCTGGCGCCGCACCAGGTCAATACCGCCAACAATATTACCCCACTGGTCACTGCCTCCAAGCTGCAGCGTACAATCAAAGTGGCGGTTCAACGCTGAGAAGTCCATTCCCTGGAGAAGCGCATAGGAAAACTCGGTAAATGAGATACCGGCACCTTCACGATTGAGTCGCTGCTGGACAGACTCCTTGTTGATCATGGCATTCACTGAAAAATGCTTGCCTACATCACGCAGAAATTCCAGCGCACTTAGACCTTCGGTCCAGTCAAGGTTATTAGCAACGATGGCCGCATTATCACCACTGCCAAAATCAAGAAACTGGCTGACCTGTCCACGGATTTTATCGGACCAGCCCGCTACAATATCGGGTGTATTCAGCTGGCGTTCGGTCGCCTTGAAGCTGGGATCACCAATTAGCCCTGTGGCACCACCGACCAGAGCGATGGGTTTGTGTCCAGCCATTTGGAAGCGCTTGAGTACCAGTAGAGGCACCAGATGTCCCAAATGCAGGCTGTCTGCCGTCGGGTCGAAGCCACAATAAATCGTCCGGGACTGTTCACTCAAGTGAGCGTCAAGCTCCTCCACAGCGGTCGTCTGTGCTATGAGTTCTCGTGCCCGGAGATCTTGGAGAAGCGGATTGTGACGGTCTTTCATGAAAAGAACCTGCGTTCAAGAATGATAGAAAATGTTTAAAAATACAATAACCTCTGCTAAATACAAGTAGTTATCCGTTGGAAGTACCAAATTTTCGCCATCAAGGGGTAGCTTGACACAACAGCAGTAAAGATGAGCGGTGTTTAGGTTTTAAAAAAGGATACGGGCTAAGGAGCCTGTCGGACTTAAGGCAATTTCGGCCTAAAATCCAGGAAGTGCGAGAAAGTGCGGCCAGAATTTCCGATCAATTTGCTTAAATAGGTCAACTATTCGCACAAATTGATCGAAAATTCTGACTCGCCCTACTGAATTTTATGCTCGAAAGCATAAGTCCGACAGGCTCCTAGCCGCAAGCGCTTACCCAGGCGTAAAAGTGGCGCTAAATTGTTTATTGCTATAAAATATATTTTTTACGTTATAATTTTTAATAAGAAGCTGTTATATAGGCCTGCGCGCAAAAGGATCAAGGGAAACGGAGAGTAAAAGCCGATTTTGAGAAGCAGCAGCCATTTATTTGGCGAGAAAATCAGTTTTTAACGCCTCTTATCTCTTTAACAGCGGGCTTTTCAGGCAGTTTCTAAGATCCTGGACACTACATTTTGCATTAGGTGCTGAGCACCCTAACAGAGCAACTCAAAACGCAATGAAAAAGGCCACGGTAAAAGGCACCTCGCGTGTAAAGCAAGTGATTTCTGTGAAAAAGTTCCCCAAAAAGCACTTTTTCCTTATCTGTGGTGTCGCGACGGTTGTACTGGGCTTCATGGCATTGTTACCTTCTGAAAAGGTAGAAGCCAGACGTTCCGAAATACCGTTAAGCATTGATGCCCATCAGGCGCCTGCCTCTGCCCTTGATACCCTTTCATCTAAAGAGGAAATGGCCGAGTCTCCCTCTAATCAATCCATTGACAATGTTGACATTACACAGATTGAAAAAGCCAAACAAGCGGCCGATGCGCTGTTACAAAAAGAAAAAGAAACCCTGGGTTCCTGGGTTTCAGAGGTTATCAAGCCGGGTGATAACCTGTCAGCCTTGTTTAAAAAGCAGGGATTAAGTGCCAGTGACGTTTATCTTATTACTTCGACGCCTGAGGTAGGCAAGCTTCTATCGGAAATACTACCTGGTCAAACCTTGGAGTTTCGCATAAACAGTGCGGGTGAACTTACCCAGTTTCGCTATCAACAATCAAAGCTCAAGAGCTTCTTTTTTGAGAAAACCGACAAAGGTTATACAGGTAAAGAGGTCATCCTTGAGCCAGATGTTCGCATGGCCTCCAGTTATGGTCAAATTGATAGCTCTTTGTTCCTTGCCAGCCAGAAAGCAGGACTTTCCGACAACTTAACCATGCAGCTGGCAGGCATTTTTGGCTGGGACATTGATTTTGTACAGGATATCCGCGAGGGCGACAGCTTCAGTGTTATATACGAAGAAAAGTACCTCGATGGTGAAAAGCTGAGCGATGGCAACATACTTGCCGCAAGTTTTACTAATCAGGGCGAAACCTACACAGCCGTGCGGTATACCGATAGCAAAGGGGAGACAGGGTACTACACCCCTGATGGTAAAAGTATGAAAAAGGCGTTCTTACGAACCCCTGTGGATTTTACCCGCATCAGCTCGCGGTTTAATCCTAACCGGTTACACCCTATCTTCAAGACCAAGAGACCTCATCGAGGTGTTGACTACGCAGCACCTACCAACACGCCTATTAAGGCAGCCGGCGATGGAAAGGTTAAGTATGCAGGCTGGCAGCGGGGTTTTGGCAATATCGTATGTATTGAGCACCCCAATAATATAGTCACTGCTTATGCCCACCAGAACAAAATTGGCAAAGGCATAAAGATAGGTGTATCGGTAAAACAGGGACAGATTATCGGTTATGTTGGCCAAACTGGCTGGGCTACAGGCCCACACCTGCATTATGAATTCCGGGTTAATGGTATCCATCGAAATCCTGTGACAGTCAAGTTACCTGATGCATCACCGATTTCGAAAAAGGAAATGGCCCGGTTTAAGCTTGCAAGAGAAACCGTTTTGGCCAAGCTCGATAAAGTTGAAGCGACTATGCTGGCACAGAAATAACACGGCAAATGAGAAGCCGCCATTACCGGCAGCTTCTCATTCATTATACTTGTTCCCCTTACGCTGTGTGCCCTAGGAGCCTGTCCGAGAACAGCGCCCTTAGCGAGGATCGCAAGAAATTGAGGATAAAATTTCTGTTTCTAAGTAGAATAGCGGGGCTATTTGATAAAGAAGCAGGAATTTTCAGGCCAATTTATCGCAACCGCAGTAGCGCAGTTTATTCTCGGTCAGGCTCCTAGCATTTCCCTGGCGTGCGCCAGTGTTGAGCGCGTTACTTCAATGCCACCAAGCATACGGGCTACCTCCTGAATGCGATAATCACCCAGTAATACGGTAATTTCTGTATTAGACGCAGTGTTAGACAGTTTTTTGTTAACGTGTAGGTGATGGTTTGCTTTTGATGCCACTTGTGGCTGATGGGTGACACATAACACCTGTCCTTCCTTACCAATTTCCCGCAACATATTGCCCACCACTTCTGCGGTGCCTCCACCAATACCTACATCAACCTCATCAAAAACCAGGGTTGGGATATGGGAAGTCTGTGCGGCAGTCACCTGAATGGCCAGGCTGATCCGGGATAGCTCCCCTCCAGAGGCAACCTTGGCCAGTGGGAGAGGAGGCTGTCCCGGGTTTGTTGTCACCAGAAACTCAATCTCTTCCTGGCCACCTTCGACGACGGGTTTACTTAATAAGGGTGTTAGTGACACCCTAAGCAGGCCTTTGGGCATACCCAGTTGCTTCATTCGGGCAGAAATAGCTTTCTCTAGCGTCAATGCCGCTTTATGACGCTGATGGGATAATTTTTCCGCTTGTTCATGGTACTGCTGATAAAGAGTTTCCAGGCGGCTTTCAAGTTCACTGGTAATTTCATCGTGGCACTGAATTTTCTCCAGTTCATGGGCTAATGCCTGCTGTTTATCCAGCAGTTCATCGGGTTGAATACGGTGTTTTCTGGCCAGCTCATAGACAATACCAAGGCGTTCTTCGATGGACTGAAGCTGATCAAGATCAGTATCAAAGTGGTCCACAAAATGGTTGATCTCACCGATAGCCTCTTCAACTTGAATTTGCGCAGAAGCGAGCATGTCTATGGATTGGGAGATAGCAGGGTGACTGAGACTCAGTTCGCTGAGTTGATTAACGCACCGGGACAGTTGTTGCAATACATTGCCGGATTCGTTGTCGGAACAGATTTGACCAATCTGGTGACAGGTTTCCAGGATAGCGGTTGCGTTCGTCAACTGTCGATGATCGCTTTCCAGTCGAGTGATTTCGCCATCAGTCAGGCTCAGTTGCTCAAGTTCTTGTAACTGGTATGACAGCAGTTGGATGCGTGCTTCCTGATGCTGTTTTTGAGACAAGAGCTTGTCCAGCTCTTTTTGCACAGTATTATAATCCCGCGCGATACAGGCAACCGATGCGGCTAATGCCGTTGTCCCCGCAAAACCATCGAGCAACACCCTGTGAGTGTATTTTTTCAATAAGGACTGATGCTCATGCTGACTGTGTATATCAATAAGCAGCTCGCCAAGCGCCCGTAAATCGGCCAAAGGTGAGGGGGTTCCATTAATATAACCGCGAGAACGGCCTTCTTTGGTGATGACGCGGCGCAAAATGCACTCATTGTCATCCATGAGCAAATCGTGCGCCAGTAGCCACTGACGGGCAGCTTCACAATACGTAATATCAAAGCAGGCGCGAATTTCCGCGCGTGCAGAACCGGATCTAACACAGCCACTGTCCGCTCTGTCGCCAATAGCCAAGCCAAGAGCATCGAGCATAATTGACTTACCAGCTCCGGTTTCACCGGTGATGACAGTCATGCCCTGGTCAATGCTCAACTCAAGCTGATCGACAATGGCATAATCACAAATGGAAAGCTGATGAAGCATAGCAGGTTCCCGGTTAGACTGACCTTGCAAATAATATGACAATACTGTTTTTTTGTACAGTATTTTTATCGTCGTATAGCGTGAAGGTCTTTAGGAACTTGTCGCAGTAAGTGCACCATCAATCAGGGTATTGATGTCAAATGCACTAGGAGCCTGTCGGACTATGCTTTCGAGCATAAAATTCAGTAGGGCGAGTCAGAATTTTCGATCAATTTGTGCGAATAGTTGACCTGTTTAAGCAAATTCATCGGAAATTCTGGCCGCACTTTCTCGCACTTTCTCGCACTTTCTCGCACTTCCTGAATTTCAGGCCGAAATTGTCTTAAGTCCGACAGGCTCCTATACTGTTGCGATCCGATAGCGGGTGAGTGTTGAGATCAATGATCAACCGGCAAGTTCAGGCTGAATATTCTCAGCGCCCGATTGTCTTTCTTCCCGAATTTTTTCAACAATCGCTGTCGTCGAGCAGTTATCCAGAAAGGCCAGCACTTTTACATCACCACCGTAAGCCTTAACAATAGGAGCGCCGACCACCTCATCAAGGGTGTAGTCTCCTCCTTTAACCAGCACTTCAGGCTTGATCTGGTGAATTAACGCCTCTGGCGTATCTTCATCAAAGCTCACCACCCAGTCGACGGCTTCCAGGCCGGCCAGCACAGCCTGGCGTCTGTCCACTGGATTGATCGGGCGTCCGTTACCCTTAAGGCGTTTCACGGAGGCATCACTGTTTATAGCCAGCACCAGGCGATCACCCTGCTTACGTGCCTGCTCTAAATATCCCACGTGTCCGGCGTGGATAATATCAAAGCAACCGTTGGTGAACACGATTTTCTCACCGTGACTACGGGCATCATCAATAGCAACCAGTAATTGCTCAGGAGTGACGACACCGCACTCAACGCCTCGTTCCCGGTTCACCTCGCGGCGCAACTCCGGCATGCTGACGGTGGATGTGCCCAGCTTACCTACCACAATGCCAGCAGCAATATTGGCCAGTGCCGATGCCTGTGGTAAAGACCCCCCCGCGGCCAGTGCAGCCGAAAGTATTGAAATAACGGTATCACCGGCACCGGTTACATCAAATACTTCTCGCGCCCGAGCGGGGAAATGTTGCTCACCGGATGCTTGAACCAGTGTCATACCGTGTTCGCTTCGGGTAATCAACAAAGCTTCAAGCCCAAGTTCGCGCAACAGTTGCTGGCCTTTTTCCACCAGCACATGCTCACTTTCGCAGTGGCCGACCACGGCTTCAAACTCCGTTAAATTGGGTGTAATAACGGTCGCGCCCCGGTAGCGTTTAAAATCTGCTCCTTTGGGATCTGCCAGTACCGGGATACCTCTCTCACGGGCTAAAGCTATGAGCCGGGGAAAATCTTTTAAGGTGCCTTTGTTGTAATCTGACAACACCATTGCGCCAATGCCTTTCATCAACTCTACTGCTTTCGTTTCAATCATGTCACCACTGAGTCCTTCAAAGGATTCTTCATGATCAAGGCGGATAAGTTGTTGGTGCTGACTGATTACCCGCAACTTGGTGATGGTTGGTACGCCGGGAATCTGGGTGAAATCACAGTAGACACCGGCAGCCCGCAAACGTGACTGAAGACTGTCAGCCTCTTCATCAGCCCCCGTTGCCCCAACCAGCCAGGCGGCTGATCCCAGAGCAGCAATATTCAGCGCTACGTTGCCGGCACCGCCAGGGCGATCTTCCACTTGCCCGATACGCACGACAGGTACAGGGGCTTCCGGTGAAATACGCGATGTTGCCCCATGCCAGTATCGGTCAAGCATGACGTCACCTACGACCAGAACTTTCGCTTTGTCAAAACGGGGCAGTGTGAATGTTGTCATGCGTCCATTTCCTCCAAATTAACAACCTCTTCAGCTTTCGTATTTTCTTCCTTGAATTGCAGTTTATAGAGCTTCGCGTAATGGCCGCCTTTTTTCAGCAGTTCCTTATGGTGACCACTTTCCACAATATGGCCATGATCCATCACAATGATCTTGTCGGCATTTTCGATGGTAGATAGCCGGTGCGCAATGACCAACGTCGTTCGGTTTTTCATGACCTCATCCAATGCTGCCTGAATATGGCGTTCAGATTCAGTGTCCAGTGCCGAGGTGGCTTCATCGAGGATCAGCACAGGGGCATCTTTCAAAATCGCCCGGGCAATAGCCAGGCGTTGACGCTGACCACCGGAGAGCAAAACACCATCTTCTCCCACCAGGGTATGCATACCATCAGGCAGGTCTTTAATAAACTCAGAAGCATGGGCAATTTCAGCTGCGAGGCGGATATCGTCCTCTTGTTTGTCGCTGAGGACTCCGTAAGCAATATTACGGGCAATCGTGTCATTAAAGAGGGTTACGCTCTGATTCACCAGGGCAATATGTTGACGCAGGTTTTTCAAGCGGTATTCCTTAAGGGACTTTCCATCCAACCGAATGTCTCCCTCCGTAATGTTGTAAAAGCGCGGCAGCAAGCTTGCCAGAGTTGTTTTACCAGAACCCGACTTACCCACCAGGGCAACGGTTTGTCCAGGCTCAATGGTAAAGCTGATACTCTTCAGAACCGAACTTTCGGCACCAGGGTATGAAAATCCCACCTGGCAAAACTCAACCTTGCCCTTAACCTTGTCAACGGTTAACGTGCCATCATCGGATTCCTTTAGCTCATCCACCATCTCGAAAATAGTTTCCGCTGCCGCGATCCCTTTTTGAATATTGGAATTTACTTCACTAAGCTGACGAACGGGCTTAGGTATCAAAAAGGCTGCTGTGATAAAACCAATCAATGAAGCCGTGGTTGCGTCTCCGCGCATCCATAACACGACATATAATAGTAACGCCAAAGCACAGGACACCAGAAATTGCAGTGTCGGCGTATGAACAGCAGAAGCACGGGTCATTTTCAGGTTTTGTCGGGTGTTTTGTGCGCTGGCATCAAGAAAACGCTGTTTTTCATAGCGTTCGCCACCAAAGCTGCGAACAACCCGGTATCCCTTGATCGTCTCTGAGGTCACATGGGTCAAATCCCCCATGGAGTGCTGAACTTTTCTGCTCAGACTACGGAACTTTTTACTGGCCATATTGACAACAATGGCTATGAGAGGGGTGATACCAATAAAAAGCAGGGTGAGCTGCCAGTTGGTATAAAACATGAAACCCATCGTGAAAATAACCGTCAGACCTTCCCGAATGACTACCTTGATGGCATCTGTCGCCGCGCTTGTCACCAGACCTACATTATAAATGATTCGGGCAATCAGGTGTCCCGAGTTATGGTTGTCATAATAACTGTTCGGTAGCTCCACCATATGGTTGAACATCAGGCAACGCAGATCATGCACTACGGACATAGAGACCTTGGCCAGGTAGTAGTTTCCAAGAAAAGAGCCTATACCACGAACGAGGGCAATGCCCAGCATGGCAAGCGGTACCCAGTAAATTGCCAAATCAGAGGTACCATCGAGTACTTCAACAAAATACTCCAACAGTTTGGCAACTGCTGGCTGAGAGGCCGCAAACAAAACATACCCTAGAATACTGACAGCAAACAGCCACCAGTAGGGTTTTACATAGCCCAGCAGGCGCAAATAAATACGTAGACCGCTGCTCTTGGTAGATTCAGACATAATTTGGTAGATAGTATAATCTGAAGAGCCTGTGTAGCACATGTTGTCTGCGAATAACACCAGCAGACACGACGAACGAAAGCTCTGTTAAATGGGCGAAAGGTGCATTCTAGCATATTGGTTTTTTTCTGTATGGGGTAAGATTGTCGGCTCTTTGGGGGCTACACCCTGTTGTAGATAAAACCCGCAACCCTTTGGCAAAATAATCCGCAAAAGCGACTGTCCTGTCCGTACTCCCACTGACAGCACCAGGCCAGATGCCGAATCGAGAGAACGCAAGTGATTGAAAGACTAAGAAACGTAGCGATAATCGCCCACGTTGACCACGGAAAAACAACCCTGG
Source organism: Candidatus Sororendozoicomonas aggregata (assembly GCF_031528575.1). Lineage (NCBI taxonomy): Bacteria > Pseudomonadati > Pseudomonadota > Gammaproteobacteria > Oceanospirillales > Endozoicomonadaceae > Candidatus Sororendozoicomonas > Candidatus Sororendozoicomonas aggregata. Next base: position 67,731 of record NZ_JAVLSP010000008.1, on the reverse strand, counting down.
TGGACAAACTGCTGCAGCAATCTGGTACTTTGGGGCGTAAAGATCAGGGAGCTGAACGGGTCATGGACTCCAATGACCAGGAAAAGGAGCGGGGTATTACCATCCTGGCTAAAAACACGGCCATTAACTGGCGTGACTTTCACATTAATATTGTGGACACCCCGGGGCACGCCGACTTTGGTGGTGAGGTTGAGCGGGTGCTCTCCATGGTTGATTCTGTCTTGCTGCTGGTTGACGCGGTTGATGGTCCTATGCCACAAACCCGTTTTGTGACCCAAAAAGCGTTTGAACAAGGCCTTAAGCCTATCGTAGTCATCAACAAGATTGATCGTCCGGGGGCACGGCCCGATTGGGTAGTGGACGAGGTTTTTGACCTGTTTGATCGCCTTGGTGCCACGGATGAGCAGCTGGACTTTCCGGTCATTTATGCCTCTGCCTTAAACGGTATTGCTGGTCTTGATCCACAAGCCATGGCCAATGATATGACGCCCTTGTTTGAGATGATCACCCAGCATGTCCCTGCGCCCGACGTGGATGTGGATGGCCCTTTCCAGATGCGGATCAGTGCCCTGGATTACAACAGTTATGTGGGTGTTATTGGTGTTGGTCGCGTGACCCGTGGGACGCTCAAGCCCGGCACCCCTGTTCGTCTGGTTGATAGTGAAGGGCGCCAGCGCAACGACAAAGTCCAGAAAGTGATGGGCCATTTGGGCCTTGAGCGTGTTGAGGTGGAAGAAGCCAGGGCCGGTGATATTATCTGTATCACAGGCATCGACAATCTCAACATCTCTGAAACGCTGTGCGACCCATCCTGCGTTGAGGCACTGCCTGCTCTGAGTGTCGATGAACCGACAGTAAGCATGACCTTTCAGGTAAATGATTCACCGTTTGCCGGTCTTGATGGAAAATTCGTCACCTCCCGTAATATTCGTGACCGTCTTGATAAAGAACTGCTGCACAACGTGGCACTGCGTGTTGAGCAGGGTGATGATGCTGATAAATTCAAAGTCTCTGGTCGTGGTGAGTTACATTTGTCGGTATTGATTGAAACTATGCGCCGGGAAGGCTTTGAATTGGCAGTCTCGCGCCCTGAAGTGGTGATTAAGGACGTCAACGGCGAGCGTCAGGAACCTTATGAGCATGTGGTCATCGATATTGAAGTTGATCACCAGGGCGCGGTGATGGAGGAACTCGGCAAGCGCAAGGGTGATTTGAACAATATGGTACCCGATGGCAAGGGCCGTATCCGCCTGGATTATATCATGCCTGCCCGCGGCTTGATTGGCTTTCGTTCCCAGTTTATGACCATGACCTCTGGTAGCGGTATATTGACAAACGTGTTTGATCACTACGGTGTTCTCAAAGGGGGAGAAGTATCTCACCGTCAGAACGGGGTATTGGTATCGATGGTAACCGGCAAGGTTCTTGGTTATGCCCTGTGGAACTTGCAAGAGCGCGGACGGATGTTCCTTGACCCGAACGTGGAAGTTTATGAAGGTCAGATTATCGGTTTGCACTCTCGTGATAATGACCTGACAGTGAACCCTACCAAAGGCAAGCAGCTGACCAATGTGCGTGCCTCCGGGTCTGATGAAAACATAATGCTGACCCCACCTGTGCGCCACACACTGGAGCAGGCGCTGGAATTTATTGATGACGACGAACTGGTGGAGGTGACGCCTAACCATGTGCGCCTGCGTAAAAAACTGCTCAAAGAGAGCGATCGCAAGCGTGCCAGTCGCAATAAATCATAATCTCTCCTGATACATGCGGCTGTATGTGTTGGGGGGAGCGCCATTGTCACTACCGACTTAACCTATGCAGGTTGTCATTCAGTATCAAAGCAGGCGAAAATACGTTTGCTTTGGTGCTTATATTTAGGACGGCTCATGCACACTCTTTACCCTGCTATAAAACCCTATGCTTCCCACCGGTTATCTGTGGATGATACCCATACTGTTTATGTTGAAGAGTGCGGCACGCCGGATGGTCTTCCGGTGTTGTTTGTCCATGGTGGTCCTGGCAGCGGGTGTAGTGAAAAAGATCGTTGCTTCTTTGACCCGGAACGTTATCGCATCATTCTGTTTGACCAACGCGGCTGTGGTCGTTCAGCCCCCCATGCTGAGGTTCAGAATAATAATACTGAGCTACTCGTTCAGGATATGGAAGCTATCAGGAATTTTCTGAAGATTGAGCAATGGATTCTATTTGGAGGTTCCTGGGGGGCGACCCTTTCGCTGGTATATGCCCAGGAGCATCCAAAGCATGTCAAAGCCATGGTCTTACGCGGCATATTCCTTGCCCGTGAGGAAGACTTTGAGTGGATGTATCAAAAGGGTGCTAACAAGATCTTCCCTGATCACTGGCAACAGTTTATTGAACCGATTCCCGAAAAAGAGCGCGACGATATGGTCAAGGCGTATCATAAACGGCTCTTTGGTGATGATGAAATTGCCCGGATGAATGCAGCCAAGCATTGGTCTGCCTGGGAAGGGAGCGCATTAACATTAAGACCTAATGCCCAGTTACTGGAACAGTTTATCGACCCCCACCACGCACTGGCGATTGCTCGGATAGAATGCCACTTTTTTCAGCATAAGGCCTGGCTCAAAGATAAAGCCATTTTATCCCGCATGAATATGATCAGTAATATCCCGGCAGTGATTGTCCACGGTCGTTACGATATGATTTGTACCCTTGATAATGCCACCGCACTGGCAAAACATTGGACGGCAGCTGAGTTGCACATTATTCGCGATGCCGGGCATACCTCTATGGAACCTGGCATCACAGATGCCCTGGTGCGTGCAACCGATCAATTTGCTGATCAGTTGAGAGAGCGCTGAGTCATTCCATATGACTTAGCCTTATCGTACTGGCTGAGAAAAGAAGGGTGTAGCGATTATTTAAAGCTCTTTACAAACCGTGTGTAGGGGTCATAGGTTGAGCGATAAACAAGGGCGACGGTGAGGAAGAAAAGAACCCCCGCGCCTGCGCCTAACACTGTCATGCCGGTGCCAAAGCAGCTTTTTTGGTCCGGGCCATCACCGCAAGTGGCCAGATTATAGATACCGTTGACCGCAATGGGCAATAGTGTTGTCATCAATGTGGTTAACGCCGTGTAGGGTTGATAGGTATTAAAAAATTTTAACAGTTGTGCAAAACGCCCGGGTTTTGGCCTGCCTTCGGCGATATAGGCCATTTCCTGTATTTTGGGTTCAACCTGATCCAATAGTGACAACAAATCGTTGACCGCGCCTTCATCCATATTTTTTATGGCTTCATAAGAAAACTGTCGGAGATCCGATAATACCCCCTGGAATCTGCTCAAGGTGTCCTGAGTCTGCAGCAACTGGTTATGGTACAGGTTACTAATCAGGCCGTGCGCACGAAGAAACAACGCTTTTTTCTCGGGAGAATCATCAGCAGGTATAGGTATAGCCGTCGCTTGTGGGAGCAAAGGTGTTGTTTCACTGGTAGCAGAAGGCGCGGTATTTTGAGTTACTGGTTGTGTTACACCACAGTTAATATCCAGAAAAAGGTGGTTGAGTAGCTGATTGGTGCCACTGCCGATATAAACCTCGTGTTTTTTCCAGAAGTCAATTATGGCTTGCTGAGCGTTTTCACCAAGGACAGGCTGACCGCACTTACGGCACAGTTCATTAAAACCTGAGGGCACAATAAACTCCTGAGTGTTGTAAGGTGTTATCGTGAAGCAATAATGTGGACAGTTTCAGGGAGTTGCGCATTTTGTACGTCAGGGTGTGAAGCGCGAAGCTTCTGTTTTATGGAGACGCATGACTTGCGGTGAGTTGCCAAAAGACAAGGAAATACTCGTAATCACTCGGTAGCTGAGTATGTTGAGAATCTAAAATTGCCCAAGGTGTTACCATAGTGTAGTTATAATTAAATCAAAGAGATACATAAGAATTACTTATGGCCTAGTTGTTTAAGACTGCCGTGTGCCGGGACTCAGGCCGTCAGGCTTGAAAGGAGCAGGCGCTATCAATTTTTTGGCTGCAATGCACTTAACTCTGCTTTTTTAAGGGGCTTGGCTAAGGTTCATAAGAATGACTGTCATAATTGATATGATTGTAATCACCTCGTAAAGAGATCTTTTTATAGGGTCATTGATTGCAATAGAGAGAAAAAGTGTCGTTGTTTAATTTAATTTCAGCACCCTTGGAAGCTTGTTCTGGAGCTAAATTGTTCAGGTGTACTTAATCGCCGTACTCACTATTAATTGTCGTTGACAGAGCAGCTAGCAGTAAATGCCAGCTGCTTTTTTAATGGTAAGGGGAAGGCATATGGCTTCGGCAGTGGGGAATATCAACCAGAGTATTGCTACACAAGCACCTACGAATGTTGATAAAACACTACAGACGGGTAAAACAACAACCGGGTTGCAAGTCACCGCAGAAAATGATGCGAAGCCGTTGCTGTCAGCTCAGGGAGCGGACGCTGAAGAAATAGCGATGAAGTTGGGAAACAGGGCAAATCGCGATCTTAAGGTCAAGTCTAAAAAAATGGACGACACGGCTCAAAGTAAAAAAACGGGGCGAGCCACAGAAAATCAGGCAGATGAAGCCAATTTTGCTGAAGAAAAGTCAGCATTAATGCGGTTACTAAAAAAGTTCAGTGCCAAAGAAAATATTTCTGATGATGAGCAGAAAGAGCTACTCGATGAACTCAGTGATGAAGAAAAAAGGCAATTACTTGAAGGGTTCAGTGGTGATCTTAATCATGCAGGAAAGCAATTATTGGATAAAACGGTTGGGCTGTTAAAAAAAGAAGGCCGTGATGGTATTCATTCGAGCAAAATCAGGCAGTTGGAAAGGCAGTTAGAAACATCACAAGGCAGTGTTGATCAAAAATTCTGGAAAGACCTCCATGATTTGACTGAATTGACTCAGGCACCATCAGGTGAAGTGGCTAAAAATGCTGAGGCATCAAGGGACTTTCTCGATAGTCCCATAAAATTACTGAAAAGTATGGATAAACGATTTCCTGAATCAGAATTAAAACTGGTCGTTGTCGTAGAAGTAAAAAAGCTGGGCTATGTGCTGGGGCAGTCGGCCAATAATAACCGTTCAGGTTTATTAGCTATTTGTAAGGAGTTGAATGCAGCAAAAACATTAATGGCTTTGATTGAAGAAACAGAAATTGTTGAACATCAAATTGAACGGTGGAAAGTAGGTTCAGATCAGCCATCGATGGAGACAAGCTAATGGCCAGCTCAGTCACGGCAATGGATATCCTCGTTGCGATTGAAAAAGGCGTAAACGAAGGGAGTTTTGATAAAGCACTCTATCTCTCAGATATAGAGTCGCTCAAAGGCCAGCCTGATGAGCTGAGAATGCTGAAAACCACTCTGGTACAGCTAAAAGAGCACTTGCCACAGTACGCTGATGATGTGGACTACTTACAGGGCAAGATAGAAGAAGTCGAAGCCAGGAAGAACGCTTTAGAGAAAGCCGTGCGTTTCAATGAGAATTTCAATGAGCTGTTGAACATGATTCAGGAGAGAGACCCGACACCGGTAAACCCTGAAGAGCAGGAAAGAAGAAAGAGGGAGCATAAGCGCAGGCAGGAGGAGACGGATTTATTAGCAAAGGCTAATGAAAAGAAAAGCATGGCTGTTCAGTCGCAGGTAAAAAGAGGATTGCTTCTGCGGCAGTTATTAAAACTGGTAGAGCAGCAGTGGGTCACAGAAGCAGATTTTGATCAGTTACCGGGTCAGTTGGGACTTGAAACACTTCCTGAAAAAATATTCTTAATGACTAAAGTAGGCCAACTGATTCGTCTGATGCCTGAGGATATGTTTGCCAATGAGGACACCAAGCAAAATATGCTGGTGGCCGCACAGGACAGTCTGGATACGTGGATTGAAGAAGAAGCTGATGAAGACATGGAAGGATTGACCGATGTTGAGCAGGACTTTGGCATTGACCTAGGAGCCTGACCGAGAATAGCGCCCGTAGCGAGGATTACGAGAAATTGAGGATAAAAATTTCTGTTTCTGAGGAGAGTAGCGGGGCTATTTGATGAAGAAGCAGGAATTTTTAGACCAATTTGTCGCAACCGCAGTAGCGCAGTCTATTCTCGGACAGGCTCCTGGAGGTCAAAGAAAGCCATGGCCTTATGTCTTCAAATCACTAAACGTGAGGAACATATATGGATTGGCGAGATCAGGTAATCGGGAATGTTGGTCGAAGCATGGGAATGGATGACCTGAATTTTAGTGGATCTGGCGTGATTAAGCTGACATTTGAGCGAGGCGGAGACCTTTTCATTGAGGCAAAAGATTCGGGAGTACTCTTTTACCAAACGCGGATGATTTCACGCCATGATTGCCTGGAAACGTTGTTAGTGGCCCTTAAAAGTTGCCACTATTCACAATCTATGAAGCACCCTTTACAGGTGGGGCTTCAGGGGGAGGAGGGTTTAGTGCTTTGTTCATTTCTTGCCAATGAATCATTCAGTGAACCCAATATACAGGGTTTGATGCAAATGATGGGAGAACAATTCGACAAAATTACAGCGGCTTCATAGTACAGGGTGAGCAAGAACGTTGCTCTACTGTAATCTTTATAACGGCTTAAGAGGGAACCACTATGGCCGACAACACCATTAATGCAGAGGGTATGATTGATGCCAGTATGGGAGGGATGGATAACCCCATCGCTGGAGAGCGACCCGATAGCCAGTTGACAGAACGGTTTTCAGATCTGGTGGCAAAAGTAGAGGAAGTGGGGCAGCAGCCGTTATGGGATGCTCAGCCTCCAAAAAGATTTTCTGATCTGGCCCCTGATGATACCGGACAAAGTAATTATAATCCTGCCTATGATCGCTTCAGAACAGGTGGGCCACTGACACCAGAGATTGCAGAACAATACGGCGCTTATGGACAGGCTTGGTCTGACCAGGGGGGCGGGCTGGGTGAAATTACAGGGGCTGGCACTGGCTCAGGAACATTGGGCGATAGAATTTTACGGGGTATGCAAGGGGTTCGGGAGCATGTTGAGCAGAGGGCAAAAGAGGTTGAGGCAGCCCTTGAACCTGCCGGGCAAACCTTGAGTATGAGGGAAATGTTTCAAACGCAGTGGACACTGTCCAACCTTATGTTAACTGAAGATTATATCGGAAAGGTGGTCAGTAAAGGTACTCAGGCGTTTGATACTCTGTTGCGTAACCAGTAGTTTGAACTGATAAAGAGAGAGAACAGGATGCTTGCCATCAACAGAGGTTTTTTCATTATTCTGATAAGCCTGTTGCTGGCAGGGTGTAAAGTTGAGCTGTACTCTGGTTTGAGTGAAAAAGAAGGGAATGAAATGCTTGCTATTTTGCTCGATGGCGGCATAGAGACTGAGAAGCTTCAAGATAAAGATAAAAATCTGACGCTGAAAGTACCGGCAGATGACGTCTCAAAAGCGATCAAGTTATTAAAAAGTTTTGGTTATCCCCGAGAGCACTTTTCTTCCATTGGTGATATTTTCCCGAAGGATGGCTTGATTTCATCACCCACTGAAGAGCGTGCGCGCTATACCTACTCCATGTCCCAGGAGTTATCATCAACTCTGTCCATGATTGATGGGGTGATTAATGCGCGGGTGCATGTGGTTCTCCCTCAGGACACGGATTCTCTGACTGAAATTGCCTACCCTTCCTCCGCATCAGTGTTTATCAAATACACACCGGAGTTGGAACTCGCAGGCTTTATTCCTAAAGTGAAAACGCTGGTGGCGAACAGCATAGAAGGCTTATCCCTTGATAAAATTGCCGTGTCGCTTTTCCCGGCAACGAGGATTAACCAGGTGGGGCTTGCTCTTCAGCCAGGGGACGCAGGTGAAGAAACAAAAGGAGGGGGAGGTAAAAAAGTCTTACTCTTTGTTTTTGTCTTGTTGAGTCTTTTGGGATTGGCAGGCGGTGGTGCCGCGTATTGGTATATGAAAAATAAAAAATCCCTGAAGCCTGGTTTTTGGAAATTCTGGCAAAAAAAGAGCGATGATGGCCTCAAAGAAATAGAACTCAATATGAGTGAGCAAGAGTAACCATGGCACAGTCTGACCCTCGCGCTATGAACATCGAAAGGCTGGAGAAAATTGTTGAGTTCAATTTATACCCTGTCAGGTATATACATAGCTCCTGGCTTGAGGCGCTAGAATTTGCACAGATAGTGGATGCCCTCAAAGGCCATGAGCAAAGCCATTTTTATCTGTCCGGCTACCTATTGAACAGCTTGAATATTGACGACAGCTTTGACAGTACTTTTGATACAGCCGATAAAATAATTGCCCTCGGTAGCAGTGAAGAACTTGGCAAGCTGGTGTTGTATATGGGCATTGTCCAGAATGAAGCGGTTATTCGGAATGTAATCAGGGGCGACCAGCGAGAAAAACTGGAGGCCTGTTTAGGGGATGAAGCGTATTTTTTCGCAGTTAAAAAAGCGCAGTTTTTGGCAAAAAAAAATGATACTGCCTCGCCCGAGTTTTTAATTGACTGGCAGCAGGTGGGGCGCTTTAAATCCTACTTGATAGTCAGCGGGCTGAAAGTATTAGCTACGGTTTACGAAGGACTGTCCCAAGGCTTTATTCAACGGCTGTCTTTAAAATTTCCCAGATCCTGGAGTAAGCATCTGGAGAGACTCGATAGCAATGGGTTGTCAAAACAGCAGGGAATCAATTTGCTTATAAAAAGTTACAAAGAGGTGAATAAACAATGGCAGCACCAGTTATCCTGACCGCTAGTCATATATACGTAGACTCCTCCAGCACTGTTCTGAAAGCAAAAGACCATGCTGCCTATCTTGATGCACAGGATGCGGTAAGCCAGGTTTCTGACCAGTTGAAAGCTGGCTATGAGGCAGAAAAAGAGCGAGGGTATCAGGACGGCATGGATAGATGCCGGATGGAACAGGCTGAACACATGCTGAAGGTAGTCAGCCGAACCATTAACTATCTTGCCAGCGTTGAAAAATCCATGGCTGATTTGCTGTTAAGCGGTGTTCGCAAAATTATTACCGACTTTGACCAGGAAGAACTGGCAGTGGGGTTGATAAAAAATGCGCTGCAACATGTAAGAAATGAAAAGCAAGTGACTATTCGGATTCCCACTAGCCAATACAGTATGGTGAAGGCGCGGGTAAGCGATATTCTTGAAGATTACAAAGGCGTAGGCTTTATTGACCTGGTTGCTGATCAAGGCCTTTCCACAGGTGACTGTATCATGGAAAGTGAAATAGGGATTGTCGAGGCCAGTGTGGATATTCAGCTTCAGGCCCTGCAAAAGCGGTTTGAGACAGTCAATGCCTCTATTGCTGATAGTTTGGAAAATAGCGGATTGAATTAAAAATCCTGCAAATAATCTGTTTTTTTCACAAAGTTCTTCTATGTTTGACGTTGTAATCATGATTTTTACTTCCGTTTTTTGCTCAGGAATAAAATGTTTCGGTTTCCCGATACGCGCCTGTTAGGCAGTGCTCTGATATTGGCAGGCACGTCAATAGGGGCTGGCATGTTAGTATTACCGCTGGTTTCCTCGGCGATTGGCTTTTTGCCGACAGTTGTTGTATTCAGTGTTGTTGCCTGCTTTATGTTTGTTTGTGCGCTGCTTATCTACGAGGCCAACCTGATAGTTGGCAAAGGCAGCAGTATGTATGTGATGGCAGGCGTCGTGTTTGGCCGATCAGGGCGGCAGATTGCAACTGTTGCAACGCTAGGGCTTTTTTACGCTCTGCTGGCAGCCTACTTATCAGGCGGTGGTGAGCTGGTTCACCATGGTTTCGAAGCGCTTTCAGGCGTTGATATATCCCTCCACTGGGGTGTGGTTATCTTCGCGCTGCTGACAAGTGTGGTCGTTTTTTATAGTACGAGAGCTGTTGATTATGTTAACAGATTGCTGTTTTTATTTATGCTGATTACTTTTTGGGGAGCCTTGACCCTATTGATGCCCTCTGTAAAAAATGATTTTCTGACAATAAAAACAACCGCCTATAGTAGCGTTCTGTTGGCTCTTCCCGTTATTTTTACGTCTTTTGGCTACCATGGCAGTGTGCCAAGTATTATTCTGTATCAAAAAGATAATACCAAAGGGCTACCTTTGGCTTTTTTCATGGGAACCGCTCTGGTGCTGGTTGTTTATATCATATGGCTAATAGCCTCCCTTGGGAATCTTCCGGTTCAGTCGCTAATGTCCCTTTCTCACACGGGCAGCTCAATCAGTCACTTAATTGCGAGTCTTTCAGAGGCTGTCAGTCAACGCGGTAACCTGGACAAGTTGTTAATACTCTTTTCTGACCTGGCACTGATGACATCGGTTCTGGGGGTTGCTTTGGGGGTCTTTGATTATCTGGCGAGTGTCTTTCATCGCAAAGATACTCGCTGGGGACGTGCCCAGACGATACTGTTTACATTTTTGCCCCCTGTGGGGTTTGCACTGCTTTACCCCCATGGTTTTGTCATTGCCCTTGGTTATGCCGCCATAGCACTGGCTGTTCTTGCGGTGTTACTTCCTGTGGCTTTAGTTTGGGTGTTAAGAGAAAGCAAGGAAAAAAGCAGCTATCGGGTATCTGGCGGCAAGCCTGTGCTCATAGCCTGCTTTGCCTTTGGTATGGTCGTTATCAGTGCGCAGTGCTTTGTTATTTTCAATAGTCCTTAAAAATTGGTTTTTTCAAGGATATCCTGTATTTCCAGTGCTCTTTCGTGTTGATAATAGGTCGTTGCCGTCTGCTTACCTTCACTCAGGCTCATTTCCTGACTAATCCGGTTGAGGATTTCATACTCAAGCTGATGAATACCATTATTCATCAGCCAGTTATATTCACGGGTATTCTGTGCGAGATTGAGATCTTCTGACAGCGCCTCAATATTGCTGGTGGCCACCAGGTGTATACCGTTTTCATCCGTGCCCGGTTGGTGAAAATAATGGGCCAGGAGATCGTGGTGGTGAATCTCGTTATCTGTATTGGGATCTTCAGTGAGGATGGCTGTGAGTGTATCGGCGAGTTCAGACAGCGCTTGTTTGATGGCATCGACCGCCTGAGAGTAGGCTTTATCCTTTTCAATGCCATCCATGGTAGCGCTAACCACGGTCATAGACTGCTGGATAATATGCAGGGTTTCTGGTTGGTAGTGTCGGATCTTTCTGGTGACGAGTAGTTTATCGGTTGTTTGTTGTTCACTGGCGGGTGTCAGTTTTACGCCATCAACGGCTTGCCGTTTTCGGGCATGAAGGCCTTTGCTGTTCTTGCGACGTTTGTTGCTCATGGTGGTCTCTTAGCCGCTGGCACTTGCCTTTTTATATCGGCTGGGCTGTTAATTTTCTGATACCAGCCAGATTTTCTAATTACGGTATAAATCTCAGCTTAGCCTTATAAAGCGAGATTTTTTTCAGAGTTAGAAGATACAATTAGTATGATTTGCTAATTGCTGTTATTGATAGTATTCGCTACATTAAATGCGTTTCAACAAGCTGTCAAAAAGAGGTCTACGTTATGAGTAAAGTGGTACTGATTACTGGCGCGAATAGAGGGATTGGCCTTGAGTTTGTTCACCATTATTTGAAAGCAGACTACAAGGTATTTGCTTGTTGTCGTTCACCTGAGGGGGCTTCAGAGCTATTATCAGCCAAGCAGGCGCATTCAGACCAGTTAGAAATCATGCCACTGGATGTCAAAAGTGAGCCTATGATGGAGGCGCTTTCCCATACCCTGAATGGGCAGCCCATTGATATTCTTATTCATAATGCGGGTGTGAGTGGTCCATCCGCGTCTTTTGGTCAGGTTACCGAAGAAGGTTGGCTGGATACTCTGAAAACCAATACTCTTTCGCCCCTCCTGTTGACGCAGTTATTGGTTGAGAGTGTGGTCAGTAGTACAGAGAAAAAAATTGTACTGATAACCAGTAAAATGGGCAGTATCGCCGATAATGGCCGTGGCGGGAGTTATATGTACCGCTCCTCCAAGGCTGCTCTGAACGCGGTGGGGAAAAGCTTGAGTCGTGACCTGTCTTCGAGGGGTGTCAAAATCGGTATATTGCACCCTGGGTGGGTTAAGACGGAAATGGGGGGGAGTAATGCTCTTATCTCAACAAAGGAGTCGGTCTCTGGCATGTGCCGCGTCATTGATGGGCTTGATCAAAGCAATAGTGGGCAGTTTTTTGCCTATGATGGCAGTGAGATTCCTTGGTAGAGGCGTGATAGCCTTCAAAAATGAGGGCTTTTTTATTATTTGGCCGTAACTATCAAATAAAAAAACAGCGTATTTAATACTTTTTTGTAATAGGTCTTATTTTTAACGTTTAAACACTGTCAGTGTTTTTTTATACTGAAATTTACGTGTGTTTTTTCTGGAAATCTGTGACTGTTTAAAGCATTTTTTGAATGTTCTGTTCTTTTGTTGAGTATCAGCGCGCTTTTTATTTACTATGGTGAGATGGAATGGGAAATACAGTGCTGATTTTAGTAATCTGAAAAGTACACTGATGAAGTGGGCTATTAATTTTAAATATGACGATGCCAACAGGGATGATGGGGAGACAGGGAATGCAAAAAGGGACTTTTAGAAAAACAGTATTATCTATTGCCATAGGAGGCGTGTTTGTTAGTAGTTCAAATTCAATATATGCTCGCTTAGTTGATGAAAGAGTATTGTCTGAATCAAAAGAAGAAAAAACACTGTTTCAAACTCAGAAGAAACTTAAACCCGGGTTTCAGTATTTATATAAACTCAGAGGGGGAGAACCGAGTACGTTGAGCATAAATGGTATAAATTTAATTCATGAAAATGGTTACACTGCGGCCACAGGGGCAGTGATTGTCTACGATGAAGACGGTACTGACTTTGCTATTAAGCATGAAGGAAAGGTATTTGGTATAACAAGCCCTGTTATCCAGGCAACAGGTGATCATCATGGCATTTGGGTTAACGCAGACAATGTAAATATAGGGAATACCATAATACGCGGTAATATTTTTGTTGAGGATGGAGATGCCTATCGTATTGATGGGTCTATCATCGGAGGCTCTTTGTATATTGGTTCAAAAGCCGAACTGAGGGGAGCGAGGGCAATTTATGCGGGTGCCGGAGGTTCTATTGCTGAAGATCAGCAAATAATAGTGAAGGGAACACTCAGAGGAACCGGTGGCAATGCTATTGACTTTTCTGCTTCTCCAGAAAAACTTACTATGACCATCGATGGCGGCTCTATTTTCGGAAAAATTTTGGGCAGTACCACAAGTACTGATGATCAAATTGGCATAAAAGGTGACGCCCATTTATATGGAACAATTGAGGATGTCGATAAGGTGTTTTTTCTTGAAAGCACTGACTATGCCAATGTTCATGAAGATATTACCATGAGTTCGGGCAGTGCTGATGTTACTGTTCAGTCCGGTGGTAAAGTCAGCTTCAAAAAAGAAGGCACCCATAATATTAATGGCAACCTGACTTTTGATGAAGGGGCCAACGCAAAATTCAAGGTAACAGGTTCTTCACCGGTAATGAGTGTAACAGGAAACTTAAGGAAAGAAGAGAATGTAACGTTCCTTTTGCGAAGAGGCTCCTACTCTCCGGGCCGTTTAGATGATGATTTTGTCCTTATTCAAGCTGCCAATGTTTCGTTTGTTGGATTAACAGCAGAGAGCTTTATCGGGAACCCGTTGGTAAACGTGAGTGATATCAAAGTTACCTCCACGGAGGTGACGCTTGATTTTGAGGATAGAACAGTGCCAGAGGTTATCGACAGTTTATCTGAAGCAGGAGACAGTGCCAGAGACGGAATGGAGGTTATGCTGGAGAATCTTGCAGACGGCGATGGACCAGGGGCTCTGGTCGTTGTGTCAGAAGTGGAGAGTGTTGAAGAACTTGCCGAACTGTCGTCGGAATTACGGGTGAATAATGCCGGGGCTACTCAGGCGATTAATAATAGTTTAGCCGGATTAGCTAAAGAAGTCGTCGTACACCGTATGGCCCGTATGAGAGAAGACCGGCTCAGAGGCATTGGTACCGGAGACGCGCTGGAACAGGATGGTTTCTGGATGCAGGCACTGGATCCTGATATCTCCCAGGATAACCGTACGAACGATACCGGGGGTAAAATATTTGGTTATGATGCTGACGTAAACGGGGTGTCTATTGGTTATGAGACGGAAAGAAATAACTGGATGATCGGTGGTGCGTTTACCCTTGCCAATACGTCTATCGATAAGCTGGATTCAGTTGACCATTCAACGGTAAAAAACCACCAGTTTACGTTGTACGGCTCTTGGGATAATGATCTTTGGTTTGTTGATGGTCTGATCAATATGGGGCTGAGTAACCATGACCGCAACCGCTACCTTGACGGTTTTTCCGACGATGCTATTATGGCCGATTTTCACAGTAAGCACTATGGCGTTCAGGTACTGGCAGGTCTGGATCATAGTATTAATAGCCTTGAAATACAGCCCTTGCTTGGATTTAACTATGGTTTGATTCAAACGGACAGTTATAAGGAGAAAGCCTACGGAGAGGCTTCTGATTTTGCCATGTCTGTTGATAAGCAAACCCATCAGCGAGTCGAGTTTGGTGCAGGTATTGCCCTGAGCGAAACATTCAAGGTGGCCAAGGGTGAGCTTGAGTCGGCGCTCAGACTGATGGCCTGGTACGATGTTAAAGGTGATCAGGTAGAAACGACGGCTCGCTACTTAATTGGTGGACAGGACTATGATGTAAAAGGCGCTGACCCGGTTAAGGAGAGCTATCAGGGTACGGCCAGCGTCACTTATCGCAGAAACGATAACTTCAGCTTTGTGTTTGGGTATTCGCGTAACCAAAAGCCGGGTTACCATAGCGACAGTTACTTTGGCAGAATCCAGTATGATTTCTAAAACTTGGCTTTTTTAACCACTATACCCTGGGTTTAACGCCCGGGGTTTTTTATATCCATTGTCTTACATGATTACTTTTGATGCACGTTCGGCAGTGTTGAGTGAATGGATTGAAAGCGGGTTTGGAGCTCGTCAAAAAGTGATTGATAGCCGCTGGTGGCTTGTTCCAGACAATCTGCCTGTTCTTGCAGGTGGGTTGCGCCTATGGCGGCGGCCGCGCCTTTTATTCGGTGAGCTAAACTGACCATAGTGGCTGGGTTGTTAGTGTTTATTGCCTGTTGTAAACGTCTTAAGTCTTCTGTAGTGGTAGAGATGAACTCAGATAAAATACGCTGTGCCAGTTGGGTATTGCCGCCGGTGATCTCCTCCAGGTGTTCGGGATTAAACATGGGGCTTATCCTCAATAGGTGGTGATTGTCAGTAACGTAAAAATTTATCAATAACATTGCGCAGTGCGCGATCAAACAGGGGGCTGTCTTCTAAAATGCGTAATGTGCCTTTTTCAAAATCTGACTGTAACTCTTCGCTGCTTTTTTCAGCCACCTTCATACCTGAGCTGTTAATGAACGTGTAGCGGTTATGCAGGGTATCAATATCAGAGAGTTTACAACGGAAAGAATTTTTTGATTCACCAATAAACTCAACCCACTGGTTCTCAGCTAGACCGGCAAAAGGTTGAAAGGCTTTTATGTTTATTGTTTCATCTGAGTCATGCAGTGAAAAAGGCTCAACCCCCCTGGCGCCGCTTTCAAGAATAATTTCTTCAAGGTTTTGGTTGAGATCATTATCCGTGGTCAGGGTTGATTCATCCTCATTCTTATCTTCATCCTCATCTACGGGTTGAATTTCCTTGAGTGCGCCTGCGTTGTTGCCAGCTTCTGCATTAGAGAGTGTCACTTCAGGCCGTTTTACTTCAGGCGGCTCATCAGGGGGCAGTGGGTCGTTACTGAAGGTGGTGAGAGTCTGGAGCTCATCACGAAAGCGATTCAGGGCAAGTGGAAAAATACTGTTATCATTGGTGTGAGAGACAATGGTTTTTACGGTGCGTTCGATCAGCCGTATAAGGGCTTCATCTTTCAATGTCTCATTGCTGTAGGCCATTCCAGCGGCCGTCATTTCGTTGAGTAAATCCCTGGCGGGGTGGTGTCTGTCAGTTAGAAAAGTCGCATCAAAAATAGCCAGTTTCAGTAACGGGATCTGCAGCAGAGCAATTAACTTGCGAATATCATTATGTAGCTGATGATCATCGAGAATGAACTCAAATAGCATGCCGGTAAGGTTTATCAAATCCTGGTGACGACAGGATAATTTTGGGTAAATACCCTGGTGCTCCAGTGAAAACTTAATTGATTCGGAAAGATCTTCAATAGCGTTAAACGTTGACAATAGCTCAACCTGGAGGATGGATAGTGTTGTTACTAAATCAGCAGGTGTCAGCAAAGAGGAGTGACGCTCTGTACACATATTTTGCTCAGCGAGGGTATAACTGGACTTATTTATCACTTTGTTGGTGATATTATCCAACAATTGATTTTCATTGGTTTCAGATTTAGTGAAGGAGGTTAAAACTGAAAATCCGGAATTTTCAAGGAATACATCGGTATTTTCATAGAGTGTGGTTATATGTGGTCGCATACAATGACAAAACGCCTGAAGGCATATAGCCTCCATCTCTTTGGGTAGGCATACATCAGAAATAGCTTTTTCAAAGCAGACGTATATATGAATGGGGCTAACGAGTTGGTAGAGGTCATGATGGTGCTGCAGGCGGTTGTTTATGGTTGAAAGTAATAATGATGATCTTGAATCAGTGAGTGATTTTGAGGATTCCTGTGCGATTATTTGCTTTTCGAGATCTTTATTTTTTAATAGATGCAAGGCGTCTTTTTTTTTCTCTTTAGTTGTGTCGCCTAATTTTTTTTTGAAGGACTCTATGATTGTTGTTTTTCTATTTTCTAATACCTGTCTTGTCTCAAGTAACGACAGTTTATGATTGTTATTTATCGCTTGAGTGGATAGATTCAGTAGTTTTTCTTGAATATCAATCAGCGATGCTGACATGTTATTCAAGATATGCCCTTCCAATAGATCCATCATAAATGATCGAACTTTATTGAGGTTTTCATGGGTTGCTGTGTGTAAAGGGGAGGTATTATCAGGCCGATCCATAGCTGCTTTACACCTTTTATCTCAAAAGAGTGTTATATGACACTTGTTAATTATAGTTTGATTTAACCTGAACTCAGCAGTTGAACGGAATTTTCACTATAAAGAATAAGACTTCCATAACGTTAAAACTAATCAACTGTTGAGTTCAGGCTTACGTGTCATAATTACAGGGTTTTTTAGGATAAAATTGTCGTAATATTTTTTTAATATATTGTTTTTCTTATTCTTTCATTTCTTTTGCGATTTCTCTTGCCCTTTCCATGGTTTTATTGAAACCTGTCCGAAAGGTTGTGTCAATAAACCGTTGCTGAATGTCAGCAAGTGTTGGCTCTTCTTCAGTAGCAGTATCCGACTTACTTTCAGGAGATGCTGTATCTTCAGGGTTAACAAGCTGAGAAAACCGGTCGGCAGCCATTGCATCAACTGTGTCAGGGGCTTGGACTGGGGATATACTTGAAGAGGAAGCGGGTTCAAGCTTTTCTGTATTTTTGGAGGTGATCAGGCTCATTTTTGATTTCCTTATCTATGGTCTTTTTTATTCTAGAGGGGCGGGCTGAGTTATTCCAATAAAGAGCCTTTTGACGTCGCCGACAACAGAGTAAGGAGAATGGGGAGATTGCCATGAGTGGTGAACACTTTACGCTGACTATTAGTCAAAGTACAACGGATCCTGGGGATTTTGCTATCCATATGAAAGAAGATGGACACCAGGAGCAGCTCTTGGTTCACCTGCGTTTCATGCCCATCAGTATGCTGGATGAGTCTTATCTGGATGATTTAGTCGGAGTAATGGCGCGTAAACTGGCAAAGCGGATTATTGAGTGGCGAGTTGCTCCTGATGAAGACCCTGAAATGATGAAAGAGTGTCAGGATCAGGCTAAAGCTGTCGTACAAGAAGCCATGGATAAAATGAAAAAGGGGTCGTGATTAATTTTGCTAACGGAGTGTCAGGAAAGCGTTATGCGTTTTGAGCTGGGTAATGGTTATTGTCTACGATCTTTCTTATATGGCGATGCAGTCGCTATTGCTAAGCATGCAGATAATAAAAATATTGAGAAAAACCTCCGTGATAGCTTTCCTAACCCCTATACTTTAGAGCACGCACGAGTTTGGGTTCAGTATGTAAAAGAGCATGAGTCAAAAACTCGTTTTGTTATTGCTTTTCACGATGAAGCAGTTGGAGAGATTGGGTTTGTGTCTCAGACAGATGTCTACCGGTATACGGCTGAAATAGGTTACTGGCTCTCAGAAGACCATTGGGGAAAAGGTGTTATGTCAAAGGCATTGAAATTTATGACGCAGTATGCCTTCGATAATTTCGACTTGGCAAGGATTTATGCCGACGTTGTTGAGTACAACAAAGGCTCCTGTGCTGTTTTGGAGAAATGTGGTTTTACGCTTGAGGGCATTCTTCATAAGCATTGTTATAAGAATGGCCGGTTTTTTGATCAGTATTTGTATGCCCTTGTCCAATAGCTATTAGTCTTGGAGACTTCCATATTACCTTTATTATAGTTATTGTCTCATGCTGGTAACTATGAGGGCAGCTTTGCTACGCAGAGGCTTCAGTCTGTCAGCACAATAGCGGCATTCAACGGCTAATTCAGATTAAAATAGATGATTGTGTTCTACTACTTTTTATAGCGGATAGTCATGGAAGAAAAGTATATTGGTCTAATGTCTGGCACCAGCTTGGATGCCATAGATGCCGTCCTGGTTTCTTTTAACAAAGACAGTATTCGTTTACTGGCTAATCATTGCGCTCCCATAAATGATAAGCTTCGCCACAGCATAATCGATCTTTGCAGTCCATCGGATAATGAAATTGAGCAGTTGGCCTTAGTTGACACAGAGTTTGCGGAACTGTCTGCAAAAGCGGTCAATGAATTATTGTTCATGTCAGGAGAAAAACCTGAAGGGATCCGTGCGATAGGCAGCCACGGCCAGACTATCCGGCATTTGCCCGATAAGGGTTATACCCTGCAGGTGGGAGATCCCAATCTTATTGCGGAGTTAACGCAGATTACTGTGGTGGCAGACTTTCGTCGCAGGGATATGGCGGCAGGGGGGCAGGGCGCACCATTGGTGCCGGCTTTTCATCAAGCGGTTTTTTCCAGCACCCGTGAATCTCGCGCCATTGTCAATATCGGCGGAATGAGCAACATTTCCGTGTTGCCAGATGGCAGTAAAAAAACGGTAACGGGCTTTGATACAGGCCCTGGCAATGTGTTGCTGGATTATTGGTGCCAGAAGCATAAAGGGGTACCCTTCGATCGGGGAGGCGCGTGGGCAGCGTCAGGGAGTAGTCATCAGCAGTTACTGAACAGTATGATGAGGGAGTCTTTTTTTCAGGCATCACCACCGAAAAGTACCGGGCGTGAGTTGTTTAATCCAGACTGGCTGGCCTGTCAGCTGGAACATTTTTCGGATCTCAGTCAAGCCGATGTCCAATCGACATTATGTCAATTGACGGTAGAGACCATTGCCAGAGCCGTCAGAGAGTTTGCCCCCCACACACGGAGCCTCTTTGTTTGTGGTGGAGGCGCTCGTAATAAAGCATTAATGGCGGGGTTGGCCTCTGCGCTTAAGGGCATCCCTGTCAGTACATCTCAGGTGCTGGGTATTGAACCTGAGTGGGTCGAGGCTATGGCATTTGCGTGGTTGGCGAAACAGCGTTTGTTCGCAGAGCCAGGAAACTTACCCGCGGTGACAGGGGCAAAGGGTGAGAGGGTATTGGGAGGGGTGTATCAGGTATAAAAGTGGATAAGGCAAAGGAGAGCTTTTAGACCGGCTATTTCGCAAAATTCATGCGGTCAATGAGCGCGCAGAGCAATAAAGCGACATTTGTATTTTAATTCTTTTGTCACTGGACATGGCATTCAGTAGATTCTTAACTAGCCCGGATATTTCATAAACATGCTCCTGGCCTTGCTTGCTCCTTGCGGCTCTAAGGGAGTTTTGCTCAATCGACCGTACTCCCCGGTACGGCGCTCCTTCGCAAAATCCCTCAGAGCCGCAAGATTCTGCGCGATTCTCAGGGCAGTTTATGAAATATCCGGGTTAAGACTGCTTCTTAGCTTAGCCTTATAAAGAAAGATTTTTTTCAGAGTTAGAAAATACAATTGGTATTATTAATGGCTATTTTAATGATCTTTTCTTTTACCTTAAGGTCACAGGTATTATAGTGATATCTGAACACAAACAACCTTGCGCCACCTTGTCACACAGTTACCCTGCGCCCCCTATCCGAAATATCTTCACCTTGCTTATACCAACAGCCCATTCTCACTGCGCTTTACGCTGAAAACCCCAAAAGCAGCGCGCGTTAAAATAACTCTCAACAGCAGGCTTCACTCGTCGTTTTGCCTCGCACTACTATCGAGTTTGAAGAGTCTTGGTATTAGACTATTGGTGTTACCGGTCAGTCCAGGCCCTGTAAAGCATTGGGAGCACATAAACCGCTATCCCCGCCGCCATCCCCCCCGCCATCCACACGGCAGCTGATCCATTATTGATGAACTTTTCCATATATTCCCTATAGGAGTATTCTATCCCAATTCTATCTTTTACCTGTTGTCTATAAAGTTCGAAAAGTTTTTGATACTCACTTTTTGGTATGGGTTCCAACATATCATTAAGTACAGAGAGTACTTCCTGTTCTCCCTGTTCTGTATCAAATTCCATATAGCCGCCTTGAAAAAAATAAACGTTATATTTACCACTTTCATACCCTACTACCATAACAACACGGGTATAAGGCTTTTTAGGTTCATCGGGAATAATACACAAAACCACGAACTTTCTATCCTCATAGTGCTTGCCAACATGCTGAGACCAGTCCAGTTTCGATAATTTGACAGTCTTTATATTTTTTAAGGATGTGAAAAGTCGAAGTTGGAGCGCTTCTATATATTCGCTATCACTATAAGCTGAATCAAACTCACTGGCCATCTGTTGATTTTGAACATTTCCATTTAATAATCTGCAACAACATAAATGCTTTAACATTTCTGCTCTTCGCTTTTTGGTCTTGTTCAATTCAAAAAATTCATACTCACATTTAATAAGATTTTCCACAAGCATAGGCACCAATTCCTTATAGAGCTCAAAATAATCAGTGCGAAACTCAGGAAATGACCCTTTTCTATTGAAATACCTTAAATATTCATAAGTCAACGCCCACGTTGTCTGAAAATAACTGGACACACCTAATACCGAATCACATAAATTCATTAACTCGAATACTTCGTCCTGCCTAAAAAAACAGTCTCCATTGGGCACTTTACTCACTTGATGTAACGCCATTGCCATACGAAACACCGTTTCTTTAAAAGCATCTTCCTTTAGATACACTTTTTCTTCAGAAATCAGGGAGTCCATTGCAGTCTTCAGACTATAAAGCGTGTCATTTTGCGCCACTTTCTCCACAAACCCTGTATTGGGATTATCTAGCAATTCCTGTTGGACGGCATTAATCCATTCAGTGCTGTTTAATAAACTGCTTATGCTCTGAAGAAACGGTAAAATGGGTCTTACATAAAATTCTTTACAGGTAGAGCAGCGAACAACGTCCCTGTTACCCTCACACCTATCGCAGCTTCCCCATACAGCTTCAGCAACAAAAGAAAAAACCAGGAGAGGTAAAACCCGAAAAACCCTCACACCCATACCGCACCTGTTTCACTATTGAAAGAATAATTGAAAAATAAGAGTAATGGGTGACTGCTCCCCCAACTAAAGAGGCTGTCGCGAAACGCTGAAATACACCCCGCACCATCATCCTGTACAGGCAATATACAGGAACCACACTCCATGGAAGGCACTCTAACCGCACGCATCATGCGGGTTTAGTGATTCACATCCTTGTGGCATAGACTTTGCGACACTCTCTAAAGCAGGGGGCTTCTGACTTCTCAGGCAGCAACCAGCGTAAGAGCTTACAAACTGGACATCAGAACAGTAGCTTGAAACCCTTTGGGTATAGTTACCCTAAAATATACCGTCATCCTGTTTACCAACCACTCCACGCCCTGGAAAGGGCATCATTAAGCATTGGAATTCCGATAGCCATCGTCCCCATGATAATACCCCCGATGACCATTGATCCACTGGCGAACTTTACCATGTAGTCATTACTTTGTACCCCAATTCTATCTTCTACCTCTTCTTGATAAGATTTGATCATTTTTTCAAACACAATGCTGGGCAAGGGTTCCAACATATCATTAAGGACAGAGAGAACTTGTTGTTCTCCCTGTTCTGTATCAAACTCCATATAGCCGCCATGACGAAAATAAACCTTACTTTTATTATCTTCCTTGCTGACTAAGATAACCACAGGGTAATAAGCATCACTGGGGTCATTCGGTCCATCGGAAACAATACACAAAACAACATAACCTCTGTTACTATCCTCCTCAAAATACTGGCTAACATGCTGAGACCAGTTCAGGTCTGATAGTTTGACAGTCTCTATCTGCTGATTCAGGGATTTTCTAAGCCGATTGTTTAGTTCTTCTACATGGCCTACATGGCCGCTATCACTTGCCTCCTGTTGGTGTTCACCGTTTCTATTCAATGACCTGGAATAACACAACCGCTTAACGATTTCAGCCCGTTGCTTTTGCGCCCTTTCCAATCTGAAAAACGGAGACTGAGAATGAATGAGATTATCCATCAACATAGGTACTAACGTTTTATAGAGCTCAAAATAGTCAGTGCGAGACTCAGGAAACCGCCCTTTCTCATTGAAATACATTAAGTTTGCACCTGTCAAGGCTAACATTACCTGACTGAAATTACCTACACCCAATAGCCAGTTACTCAAATTCATTAACTCGAATAATTCATCCGCCATAAAAAAACGGTCGCCATTGGGTATTTTATCCGCCTGATGTAATGCCATTGGCATATAAAACACCGTTTCTTTAAATTCTTTTTTCTTCAAATACAGTTTTTTTCTATGAAACACGGATTGTATTGCAGTCTTCAGAAAATTAAGCGTTTCGTTTTGAGCCATTTTTTCTGCTAATGTCATATCGTGTCGCTGCCGTAATTCCACGGTGGCGTCATTCATCAATTGCTGATCATTTAACAGAGTATACAGGCGCTCAATAAAGGGCAAAATGGGTTTTTCATGACACGCCTTACACACAGAGCACCGAATAATATCCACTCTATCCTCACATTTATCGCAGCTACTGAAGCTTCCCCATACAGCTGTGGTAATGAAAGAAAAAAACAAGAAAGGTAAAACCTGTAAAACCCTTGCCACCATATCGCACCTGTTTCACTATTAAAAGAATAATTGAAACCTAATAGTAATGGCTGAAACGAAATCAATTAGTTTATATCAAAATAAAAAAAGCCAGTTTATTCATACTGGCTATATTTTTGCGTATTTTACCTGTTACTGTTTTGCTTTCAACAATTGACCATCCGTTAGCTGATACACATGGTCCATCTGCCCCGCCAAGCGCATATCATGGGTTACCACAATAAAACTGGTGGTTAACTCCCGACTTAACGATGCCATTAACTCATGGATTTTATCTGCTGTGTGGGGATCAAGATTACCCGTTGGCTCATCCATTAACACCAAATCAGGCTGTGCCACCAGCGCACGGGCAATGGCAACACGCTGACGCTCTCCCCCGGACAGCTCTGCCGGCTTATGCCTAGCCCGAGGGGCAAGGCCCACAGCGGCGAGCATGGCATCGGCTTTTATACCA
The DNA here is from genome assembly GCF_031528575.1 of Candidatus Sororendozoicomonas aggregata. NCBI lineage: Bacteria > Pseudomonadati > Pseudomonadota > Gammaproteobacteria > Oceanospirillales > Endozoicomonadaceae > Candidatus Sororendozoicomonas > Candidatus Sororendozoicomonas aggregata. Next base: position 43,966 of record NZ_JAVLSP010000008.1, on the reverse strand, counting down.
GCTCCCTTTACCGACACCTCCTTACGCATCAGTAATGGCATGGCAATATTTTCACGGGCAGAAAACTCGGGTAACAAGTGATGAAACTGATACACAAAGCCCAAGTGCCGGTTTCGCAGCTGGCCTTTTTCAAAGTCACTGAGTTCCGCCAGATTTTTACCACAAATACGCACGGTGCCCGATGTGGGGCGGTCCAGCCCGGCCAACAGTTGTAACAGGGTACTTTTCCCTGAACCGGAAGCCCCCACCACAGCTACTTTTTCTGAGGGCTGAACGGTAAAGTCCACAGAGCGCAGTACTTCCAATGTTTCAGGCCCTTCATCGAAGCACTTGGCCAACCCGGTACAAGCCAATACAGCCCCATGACTACTCATAACGCAGCGCCTCCGCCGGCTGAATCCTTGACGCCCGCCATGCTGGATAAAGTGTTGCCAAAAAGCTCATGGTCAATCCCGAAGTACTGATAATCACAACGTCCCGCCATTGTAATTGAGAGGGTAAATAACTGATAAAGTACACATCAGGACTCAAAAAATGCATACCGAGTAATTTTTCCAGCCCGGCAATAATGGCAGGAACATTAACAGCGGCAATAACGCCCAGCACAACGCCTAAGAGCGTCCCGGCCACCCCAATCACCGAACCTTGAATCATAAAGATCCCCATAATCGTGCGAGGCGTCGCGCCGAAAGTGCGCAAAATCGCAATATCCCCCTGCTTATCGGTCACCACCATCACCAACGCCGAGACAATATTAAACGCTGCTACGGCCACAATCAGCGTCAACAACAGCCCTACCATGGTTTTTTCCATTTGGATAGCCTGAAACAACCGCCCCTGTGTGCGCGTCCAGTCCTGCACGTAATAACGACCCGGCAGTTTCATGGCCACCTCCCAGGCTAGTCGCGGTGCCTGAAACAGGTTATCCATTTTTAACCGGATGCCCGTAGCGCCCTGTGGAACCCGCATAAATCGGGCGGCGTCCTCAATATTGATGTAAGCCAAGCTGGCGTCAAGGTCAGCACCGACAGAGAAAATGCCTGAGACAGTGAAGCGTTTCAGTCGAGGAAAAACACCCGCGAGATTGACATTAGCCTCGGGCAATACCAACGTGACTTTATCGCCGAGATTGACACCCAGCGCCTGTGCCAGCAACTCGCCAATAACGATATCAAATTGCCCAGGCTTCAATGAATCCAGCGTCCCTACTGCCATATGATCCTGGACAATGGATACTTTTTTTTCATAAGCCGGATCAATACCATACACCATGACACCTTGCACCACACCACGATTGGTTAACATCCCCTGCGCATCCACAAATGGCGCGACCCCTGCCACACCCGGTGTTTGCGGGATTGTTTTCAGCATACCCTGCCAGTCTTTCAATCCTCCCTCAGGCGCCGTAATGGTGGCATGGGGTACCATGCCCAGCACCCGCTCACGTAATTCCCGGTCAAATCCGTTCATGACTGACAGGACAATAATCAGCACACAAACACCGAGTGTCAGCCCTACCATGGAGGTGCCGGAGATAAAGGAAATAAAATGATTCCTTCGCCTGGCCCGCGTATAACGCAGGCCAATGAAAAGGGGAAGCGGTCTGAACATAAGGGGTCGTCGCCGTTAAGCCGTTAATAAAAAAAAGGACCAACTGAATAAAAAACTGGCTGTCATTGTGCCACAAACACCCAACGGGAGACACCCTACGCGGGGGAACCCCGAAGGCAAGCGTTAAGACCAATGTTCACTCCACCAGCACCCTCTGCAACAGTGGGGACTCACTGTCGTGGTGAATGCCTGCCTTCGCAGGAATGACGAACGGCGGGTATTTTCTGAAATTGGGCTACCTGGGAGCCTGCTCGAAAGCATAAGTCCGACAGCCTCCTAGAGCAGCTATTTATGATTGTTTGTAAAAAATAAAACCCATGAAAAAACTGCCTACTTTTCAATTTTTTGGCGTATAGTAGTAGTATTATGTAACGAAAGAAAGCCCAAACCAGGCAGATTTTATCGGTGGCCGCAGCTCACAAAAAAGTGTGAGCTGCCTGTTGGCAGTAATGAACGGTAGGGGTATATCATGAGTATGAAGTATATCTTACGTAACAGAGCGTTCACGGTGAAAAAATCGTTTGTTTTTTTTACCGGGGTCTTGAGTTTATGCCTCATGGGTAACGCTTACAGCAAAAATACGACTATTTCATTTAACAATCTAATACCCACATCAATAAAAGGCTACACTATCAGGGCCACTGGCGAGGAATCCTGCATGCTTGGCGTGTATACCCCCTCTTCATGTACTGCCATTTATGGCAGGGGCTGGAGTGATAGTGGTCGTCTAGGCATACATTATAAGGCCACAAGGGAATGCTGGATCAAGGCCAGCCTGCAGGATTTTGAAGTGATAAACAATGATACAGGCAAGGTTGAAGGCACATTTACCTGGAGAAAGCCGGCAGGGGAGCCAGCGTACATAATAACGCACAAAAATCCTGGCAACTTTATGGTGGATGCAACGTTAATGAGTGACAAGGATGGGGCACTGAATATAAGTTGCAATTAATGAATGACGCCCTGGCCACTGAGCGGAATCATACCAAAAAATGGAGGATTTCTTTTGCCAACTTTCGGCTGCGCAAACCACTCACACTTCACTTCGGTGCTGAGAACCCGATCAAATCGCACATTCCTGTCACAGAACAGTGGTTTTTTATAACTGTTTTCGTGGTGTTAACAGGATGAAAGATTGTTAGGATGACTTCTCAGTGGCAATAAACGGTAGGAGTACATCATGAGTACCAAGAACACCCTACGTACCAGAACGTTCATGGCGAACAAATCGGTTGTTTTTTTACTGTCGTATTGAGCTTATTCATCATGAATAACGCTTATAGTAAAGATACGTCCATTGAAATTACTAATTCAGTACCCGTCACAGGTTACAAATATTCCTCAATAAAAGGCTACAAAATTGAACCCAGTGGCAAGGGACCCTGCATGCTTGGCGTGTATAACCCCTCTTCAGCCATTGCCAGATACTTCTCTTACTACAAAGGACAGGGTAGGATAGCCATTCATTATTCCAGTTCAGGTGGTTGTATGGTAAGGGACAGCGTACAGGATTTTAACGTTATCAATCTTGATACAGGGAAGATTGTCGGCCAGTTCGCATGGAAAAAGCCGGCTGGTAAAACGTCCCGAATAGTAATGATACACAATCCTGACAACTTTATGTCAGATAGAACAGGTCATACTGAGAAGGAACTTGCGTTGAATATATGGTGCAATTAAGCCTTACGCTGACCTGGCTTCCCAGGTTCTGGACACAACAACGCAAACTCAGAAGCAGTCTTAAAAGTCTGCCCGTAGCGAGGACTGCGAGAAATGGAGGATAAAAAGTCGCTTTTGTGAGGAGAATAGCGGGACTATTTGATTGACGAACAAAAGCGATTTTTTAGACCCATTTATCGTAGCCGCAGCAGGAGCATGACTTTTAAGACTGCTTCTGAGCAAAAGCCAGAGCTGCTGTGGCTAACACTGATGCCTTTCAAGTGATGTCGACGATGTCCACAGCAACTGGCTTTTGCCGTTCAGGTGACAAAAAGCGGCTTTCCAGTTTCATTAATCAGGATTTGACGTCGTAGAAGCAGAAGATTACGCCGGGCTGCTGTCAGCTTTGTTGACAAACACCGTTCACAAAAAAACCAGGCCACACTATCCCATAAACATAACCAAAATACTCAGTTTTTTTCTCCCCTAAAAAATGATACCTTAGTTCAAAATAAAATTGACCAAGAATAGCGCATCGCTCGCATCAGCTTGAAAGGCGACGGGTATACACCGGTGGTTTCACGTGCGTTTTGGTTTACATAAAAAAACACGGTAACAAAGAGAGAAACATGCAAACATTAAAATTTACCATCCTTGCCTCAGTGGTATCTGCAGCATTTACCGCACCTGTTATCGCTTACACGACAGGAGACTTTATTCTGCGCGGCGGTTCGGCAACCGTGGCGCCAAAGAATAAATCCGACAATATTCATGCTTATGGCAATAATGGTGCCTCAGCCGAATTGAATGCACAGGCATCAGCCAATAACGATACCCAGCTTGGCCTGTCGTTCACCTATATGATGACCGATAAACTAGGCATAGAGGTGCTTGCTGCCACGCCCTTTAGCCATGACCTCAACGGCAAAGGTGACCTTGAAGGGTCAGATCTCGGAACCATTAAACACCTGCCTCCGACAGTGTCCCTGCAATACTACCCAATGAGCCAAAACAGCCAGTGGCAACCCTATGTCGGTGCCGGCGTCAACTACACTACTTTTTTCAGTGAGGAAACCAGCAGGGCTATGGAGGCTGATGGCTATGACAGTCTCTCCCTGGATGATTCATGGGGTCTCTCCGCGCAAGTAGGGATGGATTACCTGATCAATAAAAACTGGGGGGTGAATGTCTCGGCCATGTATATCGATCTTAAAACCACAGCAACCCTTGGAGGTGAAGGAAAGCCTGAGCTTAAAGGGGATTACGACCTGAACCCCATGGTCTACCGTGTTAACGCCGTGTACCGCTTCTAATCGTTCACCTCTGGCTGTCAGTGAGCGCACCTTAACAAAGGTGAAAAAGGTGAACTCACTGCGCCCTCCCATTACTGATGGGTAATAACCCAGCTACGGTGAATACCCTGTCGGCGCTGAAAGTCTTTGTCAATGGTCGATGCCGTGATTTCCTTTATCGTAAAGCACGCCTGTAACTGGTCGTCCAGGGAAAAGCCCCGGTAGTTATTAGAAAAATACAGCACGCCATTTTTACGCAACCTTGTCATGGTCAAATTAATCAATTCCACATGGTCATTTTGCACATCAAACGTCCCCCGCATCCGTTTCGAATTGGAGAAGGTGGGCGGGTCCATAAAGATCATGTCGTACTGATTGTTATCAGCCTTTAGCCACTCCAGACAGTTGGCTTGCTCCAAACGATGCCTGCGGTCACTCAGACCGTTCAGGGCAAAATTCTTACGCCCCCAGGCGAGGTATGTGTTCGACATATCCACACTGGTGGTACTTTGAGCACCCCCTACACCGGCGTGCACAGAAGCAGTGGCGGTGTAGCAAAACAAGTTGAGAAAGTCTTTGCCTTTAGCCTCCCTGGCAATGCGCTGGCGCATCAGTCGATGGTCAAGAAACAAACCCGTATCCAGATAATCTTTCAGGTTTACTAATAAACGACATTCACATTCTTTTATTTCCAGCATATCGCCCGTTTTGGATTGTCGTGTATATTGTTGCGTGCCTGTTTGTCGCTGACGACGCTTGAATACCACCTGATCTTCTGGAATATCCAGTACCGCAGGTATCACTTCCAGCGCTTCCAACAAACGCTTGCGCGCTTTATCAGGGTCCACGGACGTTGGCGCGGCGTACTCCTGCACATGCGCCCAGTCCTTGTAGCAATCAATGGCGATAGCGTACTCCGGCATATCGGCATCGTACAAACGGTAGCACTCGATGCCTTGTTTTCTCGCCCACTTACCCATCAGTCGAAAATTTTTACTTAATCGATTAGCAAACATCTGAGCACCAGGCGAACCAGAGAATATCCCCAGTTTCTTTTCTGACGCAGATGCAGATAGAGACTGATCAATCTGCTTTTCACGAATATCATAAAGGTATAACTTACACGGCAATGCCCCATTAAATAATGAGTATTGCTTGCGAGGAGTCAGCCCCATGCTGCGACATAATTCAGGCGTTGAAGAAAAAATGCCCACCTGCCAGCGCGCGCACTGGCTTTTCAGTTTATTTCCCAGATGACGATAGAAATACACCAGGCTCGCTTCATCTCCCATACGTTCACCGTAGGGCGGGTTCGATAGCACCAACCCTGGCTTGATACCACTGATAGTCAGCCTGGCCAGCTCCTGTTGTTTTATGGAGACATACCTACCCAACCCCGCGCGTTCTGCATTTGCCCGCGCCCGACCGACTATTTTAGGCACCCCCTCATACCCAATAATGGCTGGCAAGCCCCGCCCAAGGCCGACTTTACGGCGCTCACGGGCCTGCTCAAGTTCCTGGAGCCAGAGTTTCGGGATATGCCCCAGCCATTTGTCAAAACCAAAGCGTGCCCGCAACAACCCCGGCGCAATATCCGCAGCCATCATTGCCCCCTCAATCAATAAGGTGCCAGAGCCACATAAGGGATCGACCAGCGTCCCACCCTCTTTTGCAATGGCCGGCCAACGTGCACGAAGCAAAATAGCTGCCGCGAGATTTTCTTTCAAAGGTGCCTCACCGGCCTCAAGGCGATAGCCGCGTTGATGCAAAGCCTGCCCTGACAAATCGATAGAAAGATAAGTTGACTGCCCCTTTGCATGGACATTAATTCGCAGATCAGGCTTTGCTGCGTTTACCGATGGCCGAAACCCATGTTGATCACGGCACTGGTCAACAATAGCATCTTTAACGACTTGCGCCCCAAAACGGGTGTGTTGAATATCGGGTGTTGACCCGGAAAAATCCACTCGAAAGCTTACAGAAGGATCAAGGTGCTCAGACCAGTCAATCAAACTAATACCGTCGTATAATTGTTCTTTGGTTTCTGAGGCAAGCTTATCTAGCCGCAATAAAATCCGGCTGGCCAATCGTGACCACAAGCAGGCCCTGTAAGCCATCAACATGTTGCCGTTAAAGCTGACACCGGCCACCGTTTCCTGAACAGCCTCAGCACCTAGCTGATCCAGCTCTGTAGCCAGTAATGTTTCAAGTCCTTTTGGACAGCTTGCAAACAGGGAAAGTGACTCCGAACGCATGGTGTTATTCCACAAAAAACTACAAAATATAGCTGTTATTTATAATTAACAGTCGACTTTACTGTTAATTTCCGATAAAAATACCATTGACTTTTCTTGATTTTCTGGCTACCAGGTACACAATGGCCTAATGGTAGCCAGCTTACCGTACTCAAACGGTTTGGCTCACTCTGGAAAGCGCCTTTGTGCGCCAAGAGGTAATGCAATTGATAAACCCGCAAGAGGCCGCATTATGATGAAAAGACAAAAAAGGGATAAATCTGACAGAGCGTACACCAAAGGCTATCAAACCGGTGTATGCGGACGCTCCAAGGATATCTGCCCTCACGAAGAACCACAACTCCGGCAGGCCTGGCTCAATGGCTGGCGTGAAGGACGAATTGACAACTGGGATGGCAAGACGGGGGTATCTGGTGTACAACAACTGTCTGCCAACGCGCGCCGATAACCAATAAGACCGAGCGACCCCGGAATATCCGGGGTTCCCATAAGACCAGCAGGTATCATTACTCGCAGGAGTACACCGCTTCAGCAACGTCCTTAATCAGGCGGGGTCCTTTGTAGATAAGACCAGAGTAGACCTGCAACAGGCTGGCACCCGCCTTGATTTTCGCGACAGCAGCTTCAGCGCTGTCAATGCCACCAACACCAATAACAGGTAACCTGCCCGACAATTCACCGGCCAGTATTTTAATGACCTCAGTGGAACGCCTTGCCAGCGGCGCACCACTTAACCCACCTTGCTCATCCGCATGCTTGAAACCTTTCACGGTTTCCCTCGACAAGGTGGTATTGGTGGCAATAACACCCTCAATCTCTTGGGCAACAAGCTCTTTAGCAATAGCAGCTATCTCTTCATCGGTCATATCCGGTGCAATTTTTACCGCTAGAGGGACTTTTTTACCGTATTCGCTCGTCAGCCCTGACTGTGCCTGTTTAATAGCATCGAGCAACTGTTTTAACGCGTCACCAAACTGGAGTTTTCTCAGCCCCGGGGTATTGGGAGAAGACAGATTAACCGCGATATAGCCGGCATAAGGGTAGACCTTTTTCATACACGCCAGATAGTCATCCACCGCATTTTCTATGGGTGTATTAACATTTTTTCCAATATTGATCCCCACCACGCCCCTGTAGCGGCGCTTGCGCACGTTGGCAACAAGATGGTCAATGCCGAGATTATTAAACCCCATTCGATTAATAATGGCTTCTTTTTCAACAATCCTGAACATGCGCGGCTTGGGGTTGCCTGGCTGCGGCCTTGGGGTAACAGTACCAAGCTCAACAAAGCCAAAACCCAGCTGTCCCAGACCGTCAATACAATCCGCATTTTTATCCAACCCGGCAGCCAACCCCACAGGGTTATCAAAGGTTAACCCCATAATTTTCCGGGGTCTTGAAGGCACGCTGACCGCCATTAGTCCACCGAGTCCCAGCCGATTACCCGCACCGATCATATCAAGAGCCATATCATGGGCTGTTTCTGCAGATAACTGAAAAAGAAGCTTTCGGGCACACTGGTACATGGGAGATCCACACATCTGAAAGTTTGGCAAATTATAGAGAAAACTGGCGTTGATGCCAGCGAAACTGACTTGCCTGGCCAAATAGCGCTATTTACCCTTGTTGCCACCTTGCCGTTGATGGTGACTTTCACTGTTTAATGAAAAAACGTCTTCTGTTGTATTATTCAAAACCATCCTGTTACCATTGGCTTGCTCCTGACATGCGTGCACCGTTGCCTGAACCAGGTATAGCAGTTCCCTGTTTGCTACCGTAAACATGGCCAGATCCGGTTCACTGGCACTGCGTATTTCACCAAGAATATCCTGCCAGCGGGTGACCAGAGCATGCTGCCGCATTAACCATTGATCCAAATGCTTATCAAGGTTACCAGCGGCATCGGGCATCATCATTAGTGCAACAGTCAGCTCCCGCTGCTGCCAGTTTAAGTCATCACGGATACTGTCCGTTGCCAACGACTGCCAGTGGTTATTCGCTTCAAAAGCGCCGAGGGCACTATTATACCATTCCAACTCAAGCCGCTGTCCGATGGAAAAATACACGCGAGTCACTTTATCCAAAGGCTGACCTGTTTGATCAGAAGCTTGTATCACAGGCAGCGCGCTGAGCAAATAACGGTGACCTGCCACAAGAGTAGCCAGCTCTTGTGGTACCTGGTATTCAGATAACCGGGCAAGCTTATCCGCAAACTGCTTTTGCTCCTGCTCCCCGAGGTATTCCGCAAAACAACTGGTGAAGCTACGCACCCTTGGCCTGTAGTGTGCCACACATTGCGAAGTAATAAGATCTTGTCGTTTAACGCGTAAAAACCAACGGCTTGCCCGTCGAGCAAGCTTATTCATGGAAGCCATCATCTGCATTTGCAACTCACTGGGCACTTTATTATCGAGAGCCTCCGCTTGCTCCCAGTATTTTTCGATAGTAAACACATCACGACTGACCAGAAATGCCCGTGCAATTTCAGCGGCAGTGCCCCCCATAGTTTGCGCAATACGATGGACAAAGGTAATCCCCATCATATCGATCAGCCGGTTGGCAATTTGGGTTGAAATAATGTCACTACGCAGACGGTGCTCGGTAATAGCATCACTGAACTTATCCACTAGCACTGATGGAAAAGCGGTATTAAGTTCGTGCACAAAATAAGGATCATCAACAATATCAGAGATAGCTAACGCTTCTTTTAAATCTGATTTACTATAAGACACCAACAATGATAACTCTGGCCGGGTTAATGTTTTACCAGCAGCTTCACGCTCTGCAAGCTCTTCATCGGTGGGCAAAAATTCAATGGCTCTGTCCAGCTTTCCCTGCGCTTCGAGATACTCCATAAAACGACGGTATTCTTCCATTTTATTGCGGACATCAATCTCAGCCAGTGAAATTGCCTGCGTCTGACGATAGTTATTGGTTAACACCAACCGGGACACGTCATCGGTCATTTTCACCAGTAGGGCATTTCGCTGCTTGAGCGTCATATCACCCCGAGCAACTATCCTGTTGAGGAGAATTTTGATATTAACTTCGTGATCCGAGCAATCAACGCCTGCCGAATTATCAATAAAGTCCGTATTCATAGCACCGCCTGTTGCCGCATACTCAACACGCCCCAACTGCGTCAGCCCGAGATTACCCCCTTCCCCAATAACCCTGGCTCGTAACTCGCGACCATTAATCCGCAAGGTATCATTGGCTTTATCACCCACATCACCATGGCTTTCTGTCACCGCTTTCACATAAGTGCCAATGCCACCATTCCAGATTACATCCACCGGCGACCTGAGCAGAGCCTTGATCAGTTCATTGGGCGTCAGACGATTGGATTTAATATCGAACCGTTTTTTTACCGGCTCAGAGATAGGTATTGACTTGGCAGTCCGGGAGAAAACACCCCCACCAGAGGATATCAATGTGGCGTCATAATCTTGCCAACTGGATCTTGGCAACTCGAATAACCGTTTGCGTTCTTTATAACCCGATTCAATGTCGGGATTTGGGTCAATAAAGATATGCAGATGGTTAAATGCAGCCACCAGGGCGATAGATTCTGACAATAGTACCCCATTACCAAAAACATCTCCCGCCATATCGCCAATACCAATCATCGAAATCGTATCGGACTGAACATTGATGCCTTTTTCACGAAAGTGCCTTTGCACTGACACCCAGGCACCTTTTGCCGTAATCCCCATTTTTTTATGGTCGTAGCCTTCACTGCCACCGGACGCAAAAGCATCTCCCAGCCAAAAGCCATATTCTTTGGCAATACTGTTGGCAATATCAGAGAATGTGGCAGTGCCCTTATCGGCAGCAACAACCAGATAGAAGTCATCATCGTCATAGTAAACAACGTTCTTAGGATGAACAACAGCGCCATCTTCAAGGTTATCGGTCACATCCAGCAATGCCCTTATAAAGCCCCGATAACAGGCCTCACCTTCTGCCTGAATCTCTTCCCTTGTGGCCGTATGCGGTATCTGCTTGGGGGTAAACCCCCCTTTTGCGCCCACCGGTACGATCAGCGCGTTTTTTACCTGCTGGGCTTTGACCAGCCCAAGCACTTCTGTCCTGAAGTCTTCTATACGGTCTGACCAGCGAAGCCCCCCACGAGCGACTTTGCCCCCTCTGAGGTGCACGCCCTCAAAACGGGGTGAATAGACAAAAATTTCAAACAGTGGCGCAGGTTTTGGCATGCCTTCGATATCCCTTGGTGCCAACTTGATAGAGACGTAAGGCTTACCTTCACCAGAGCCAGTCTGCTGGTAAAAACTGGTACGCAAAATAGCCGCGATAACACTGTGCATTCTGCGAATGACGTGATCTTCACTGAGCACCTTGACATCGTCAAGGGCCTCAAGAATACTTCCCTGAATCTGCTGCTGCTTGGCCAGACGCTGAGTTTTAGACAAACGGATGTCAGGGTTAAACCGAATATCAAACAATGCAATCAGCATTTTAGCCAGGGCAATATTATTGCATAGCGTATCGGCAATATAACTCTGGCTGAAACCAACGCCAATTTGCTTTAAGTAACGGGAGCAGGTTCTCAGTATAGTGACTTTTCTCCAGCTCATACCGGCAGCGATCACCAGCCGGTTGAGCTTGTCATTTTCTGCATGTTTGAACCAGATTTTCTCAAAAGCCTCACGAAAGACCGGCCCCGTCTTTTCAATATCAATGTCCGGTGTGTCGCCAAGGCACAACAAAAAATCATGGATCCAGATCACCTCCCCATTATGCTTGCGCACCATGTAGGGATACTCACCCATAACCCGAAGGCCGAGATTTTCAATAATAGGCGTCTGGTCGGTTAACGGTAAAGGCTCATTGGCATGGTATATTTTAAAATGAATCATCCCCGGTCCATCTTCAAGGGCACGATAAAACCCCATGGAAATGGGCATAGCCTCACTGACCCGCTCAAAGTGCCGGACATCATCGACAGCAGACTGAGGAGAAAAGACTTCACGGTATCCAGCACTGAAACCATCACTATAGATGGCCACTAACTGGTTACCTTTCGCTTCCCCGAAAAACTCCAATGCAACCCCGGAAAAATCGTCTTTCCAGGTGGATGCTGCCCGGGTGATTTCTTCGTTAATGCTCACCCTGTCATAATCAACTTTTCCCTTTAACTTGAAGGTAAAGTGAACACGTGTCAGCACAGACTCGGAAAAAAAGGTGGTAAATTCAGAATCAATGGCTTCCAGCCTGCGGCAAAGGATTTTTTCTACCCGGGTGCGGAAATCAGTGCTGTATATATCCCGCGGAACAAATAACAATACAGAGCAAAACGACGCTGATGCATCCTGTCGAATAAACACCTTTACCTGTTTCCGCTCCTGAATTCTTAATATGGCCAGTACCGTCTCGTACAGTTGATCCGAGGGCGTCTGAAATAATTCATCCCGTGGAAAAATGGTGAGAATCTGGTACAAGTCCTTATCATGGTGGCTTCCTGGTGCCAGACCAGCCCGGGCGATGATCGCGTCAACCTTATGACGGATAAACGGTATTTCAAAGGGACTCTGACGGTATACAGGCGATGTAAACAAGCCAACAATACGACTTTCTGATACTACCTGGCCGGTTTGGTCAAACTGACGAATGGAGATAAAGTCAGGATAAGCAGGCCGATGGACACTAGAACGAACGGCAGCCTTGGAAAAAGACAACGGCTCTTTCGTTTTAAAGAAGTGCTCCTCAAGCTCCGGCTCAAGCTCGTGCTGACCGATTTCCCCGCCATTTTTGGGTCGTAATAAACCAAGGACACTGTCTTGTACCCGCTTGACCACCTGGCGGCCTGACTGATGAAATACTTTTAATTCTTCAAACCCTAAAAAAGTAAAACTACCATCGAGCAACCAATTCAAAAAGGTTTCAATTTCACTGTTGCTTTTGTCCCTGGCTATTTTCTTCACGGCGGTGACGCGCTGAATCATCGCCGGAAAATCATCCACCACCCGTGACACATCAGCCAATACTGCCCTCAGGTGGCTGGCCAGATCTGCCAAAGCAGCCGCGTTATCAATCCGGTCGATTTCAAGATAAATAAACGCCTCACGGGTATCGTTTTCCCCCACGCTGTCAGACGGTAACCGTTGATGTTCACCATCGCGTTTAAAAGCCAGCACACCATTGCGGATTAAGTGAATACCTGACCCGTATTCATTTAATTTCATTCGCACAGAATCCACCAGAAAGGGCATATCCCGATGCAAAATCCGAATAACAGAATGTGTCGAGTGCCAACCATGGAGAGAGTGATTCGGATTAAAAACCTCTACTTTGGGTTGTTCCTGATGATGATGTGCCATAAATTGCCAGAACGACAATGTTGAACCCAGCAACTCCCGCCGGTCTCCGCCAAGCAGGTCATTCCTGCTATCCATGGCATAGAAGCGGTATACAAATTGCTTCAGGTCATCAAAAGGTTCTGCGGGGATTTGAGTGGCGAGGTCATGTAATAACCGGTCAAGGGTTTCCTGACGTTCCTTGGTCTCCAAGTGCGCCATGCGTTTGCGTCTCCATGCAAAAAAGCGTTCTCCTTTCTTTCAAGGTAGCCTATCACAGGGGATAAACCTATAACCTCGTCCCCTGAAGGAGACAATTTCGAGGGAAATGTTGACATGATGAGGACGATTGAGTGAATAAGTAAAAAAATCGCAAAAAAGTTGCCGAAGACACTCCCACTCGACTACTTTTCAAGTTCTGGGTACATTATGTACATGTCTTCATGTCAAAACTTCCGGTGGGACACTTGGTATTTGAGCTTCCGGCGAGCAGTCAGCATCATCAGACGCATGCTTCCGGGCAGGACGCACAACTAAGGCGAATGAATTCCGTTTATGTTAAATAATCAGGCCCTGGGCCAACTCAGAGACTACCTTTCCGCCTGTATTATTGGTCAGGAGCACTTAGTCAACCAGCTATTGGTTGCTCTGCTCGCTGATGGGCACCTGCTGGTTGAAGGTGCCCCCGGACTGGCAAAAACCCGGGCTATCAAAGCCTTGGCTGATGGGTTAGATGCAAATTTTCACCGCATTCAGTTTACCCCGGATCTGCTCCCTGCCGATGTCACTGGCACAGATATCTATATACCGGAAGACAGCAGCTTCCGCTTTCAACCTGGCCCCATTTTCCATAATCTGCTACTTGCCGACGAAATTAACCGAGCGCCGGCAAAAGTTCAATCAGCGCTGCTTGAAGCGATGGCTGAGCGTCAGGTCAGCGTCGGACGCAAAACCTACCCCCTGCCCAGGGTATTTATGGTCATGGCGACCCAAAACCCTATTGAACAGGAGGGGACATACCCGCTCCCAGAGGCCCAGCTGGATCGCTTTCTCATGCATGTCAAAGTGGGTTATCCCAGCGTCAGCGCTGAAAAAGCCATTCTTCAATTGGCAAGGGGAGAGGCCATGAAAACGGCTCAGCCCGGCCCCGGCGAACCCATCACTCAAAGCAGCATTCTGGAAGCACGACAGGCGGTACTGGCCATTCATATGGAACCTGTGGTTGAGGAATATATTGTTCAGTTGATTAATGCGACGCGTGACCCTTCAGCGTACCATAATTCAATGGCCAAGTGGCTCGATTATGGTTCTAGTCCACGAGGCACGATTGCCCTCGACCGCTGTGCCCGAGCCCATGCCTGGCTTGAAGGACGCAACTATGTCAACCCAGATGACGTTCAGGCTGTCGCCCACGACGTTTTACGCCACCGGTTAATTCTCTCTTTTGAGGCAGAATCCGAGGGCAAAGATGCTGACCAGATCATTGACTTATTGCTAAAAATTGTGCCCGTTGCTTGATTCAGGGAGACAAGACAAATAATGGGTGGTACCTACTCTGAGCTAAATGAACTGATCCAACTGCGTTTGAATGCCAGGCATCTTTACCTGTTCCGTCCAAAAGTGGTCAACAGCCCTTTGGCGGGGGGAGGCCAATCCCTTTTCAAAGGGCGTGGCATGGACTTTGAAGAAGTTCGCGCCTATCAGGCAGGGGATGATATACGCACCATTGACTGGCGGGTAACAGCTCGCCGCTCCAAGGCGCACACCAAAATTTTCAAAGAAGAACGGGAACGCCCTGTACTGATTCTGCTGGATCAGAGTTACTCTTTATTTTTTGGCAGCTGCCTTAATTTTAAATCAGTCACCGCTTGTGAAACCGCCGCTTTAATTGCCTGGGCGACCCAGTCACACAAAGACCGGGTTGGTGGTGTCCTTTTTAACAATCAAACACTGACAACACTTCGGCCAACCAGTTCAAAAGCCGCTACTTTGCATCTGCTCAAGCAGGCTGAAAAACTCAATAAGGCTTTAACCATCAAGACCATGCCGAGCACCCCCCCTGGCGGCTATCTGACCAATGCACTGCGGCATGCACGTCGCATCGCACTGCCTGGAACACAGTTATTCGTTATCAGCGATTTTAAGGATATGAGCAATGAATGCCTGCCACAACTTTCCCGGTTGCGACGTCATTGCCATATGATAGCCATCCGGGTATCTGACCCCCTGGAGACAGAACTGCCACCACCTGCCAGCTACATTATTACCAATGGCATGCATCGATACACGTTAGACAGCCGACAGCGCAAACACCGCCGGTCATTTCGGGAATACCAGCAAGCACAGCTCACGCAGCTTCAGCAACAACTTCAGGAGTACCGTATTCCATTACTCCAACTCACCACCAGTAGTGACACAACAGAACAGTTACTGGCTTACTTTTCTCGTCGGCGAAGAAGCTAACCATGGATATACAATCAGCCCTCGAACAGTTACGCCCCAACCATTTACCTGCCCCTGTCAGTATTTGGCCATTAGCCCCGGGTTGGTGGATAGTGGGTGGGCTTTCCCTTGTCATTATTATGCTGGCAATGCGCTTTATTCTCTCCCGTTGGCATAAAAGGCGTTACCGACGACGAGCACTATCAACCCTGCGCAAAGTGGTTAAAGCTTATGAAGCAAACGGTAATAAAAGACAGTTTGCCCACGACTGCAACCGTCTGTTAAAGAAAGTGGCACTGCAGGCTTACCCCCGACAGAACATTGCCAGTCTCAATGGTGATCAGTGGCTGGTCTTTTTATCACAGTCTTCAGAGAACCCCCAATTCTCAGACTCAGCAGCCGCGGCCCTTGGTAGTGACCGTTTTAAACCTGACCATGAACTGAATGTCGATCAACTCCATACACTGACCTTGAGCTGGATTAAAAAACACCATGCTTGAATTAAACTGGCCCTGGCTATTGCTTACCCTCCCGGTGCCATTGCTCATTTACCCGTTGCTGCCTCCTGCAACGCCCCTGAGTGATCGCGCTCTGCGCATCCCTTTCTACAAAGACCTTGTTGACAAAACGACCTCCGGTTCGCTGGAGAGTTCCCGCGACAACAGGCTGTCACTGCTGGCCTTATGGTTAATATGGGCACTGTTGGTTCTGGCAGCCAGCCAACCCCGCTGGATAGGAAGCCCCATAAAAATGGCAGGCTCCGGGCGAGACCTTATGCTGGCTGTTGACCTCTCCGGCAGTATGGAAATTCGTGATATGACAGTGGATGGGCAAGAGGCTGACCGACTTATGGCGATAAAACACGTGCTGTCTGATTTTATTGAGCGCCGAAAAGGGGATCGGATTGGATTGATCCTTTTTGGTTCGCAAGCCTATCTGCAAACCCCGTTAACCTTTGACAGGAAAACCGTACAAACCTTACTGGACGAATCAAGCATTGGTATTGCTGGCCCTAAAACGGCCATTGGAGATGCCCTGGGACTGTCAGTCAAACACTTACGTAAACGCCCACAGGACAGCCGTGTTCTCATATTGTTAACTGACGGCGCTAATACCGCCGGCGAAATCTCACCATTGCAGGCAGCGAGGCTGGCTAAAGAAGAGCATATCAAAATTTACACCATTGGTATGGGGGCGGATGAAATGATTCAGCCCGGCTTGTTTGGCTCCTCCTTTGGTGCCCGAAAAATCAACCCCTCTGCCGACCTTGATGAACAAACGCTGAAAGAAATTGCTAACATCACTGGCGGGCAATACTTTCGTGCGCGCAATACAAAAGCACTGGAAAAAATCTACCAACTTCTGGATCAACTGGAGCCTGTCACCCAGAAAGAAGAAACCTTCAGACCCAGTAAAGCACTCTACCCCTGGCCGCTGGGCACAGCGCTGCTAATCAGCTTTCTGATGGCTCTCAGTCACCTATGGCCCCTGTCAGGGCAGCGATACAGGAGAGTTTCATAATGCTGCTGTGGCAAAACTTTCATTTTCTTCGCCCTTACTGGCTGGCTCTGATCGTCCCTGCCGCCGTGATCGTATGGTTGTTATATAAAACACTGTCACAAAAAAATAACTGGAATCAGGTAATTGCCCCCCACCTGCTGCCCCACCTGCTTGAACCCAATGACCAACCCGGGCGAAAGCCCCCACTCTATGGACTGTTGGCTGCCTGGGTGCTGGCATGTGTTGCCCTGGCCGGCCCTACCTGGGAGAAAATCCCCGTTCCGGTGAGCAAATCCCAGAAGCCCCTGGTCGTTGTGGCTGATATGTCACCAACCATGCTCGCCACCGATACTCAACCCAATCGACTGGCGAGGCTGAAATATAAGCTACTGGATCTGTTCAAAGAGCGAAATGAGGGGGTTACCGCACTGGTGGTATTTTCTGGTTCAGCCCATACCGTTTCCCCTCTGACTGACGACAACCGGACCTTATCAAACCTGGTCAATGCACTTAGCCCTCAGATTATGCCAGTACCAGGACACAATCCCGTTGCGGGTATTGAATCAGCTGTCACACTCCTTCAACAAGGAGCAGGCCATGGCGGGCAGATTTTGCTCATTACCGATCATCTATCTGACACGGATGTCCAACACATTACAGCATTGGTTAACAAGTCAAACAGCATGGTTTCTGTTATTGGGATTGGCAGCCACCAGGGAGCCCCCATTGCCCTTCCTCAGGGCGGATTTCTCAAAGATAAGAACGGCAGCATAGTGATTCCCCAACTTGACAGGACTAACCTGATCCAGCTGGCAAACAACTGCCATGGTTTCTACCATGATTTAACTATTGATAACACCGATTTACGTAAAGTCCTCCCAGAAGTCTCACTGCCTGAGACAATAGTCCTGCTAGAACGACAGTTTGACCAATGGCATGACACTGGCTTTTGGCTGGTTATCGCCCTGCTTCCTCTCGCCCTCGGGGCTTTCCGCCGCGGCTGGTTAACCCTTGCATTGATTGCCATTCTCCTACCCAGGTCAGACCCGACAATGGCACTGGAGTGGGAAGCGTTGTGGCAAAATAATGATCAGCGTGGAGCCCAAGCGCTAAAACAAAATAATCCTGAAAAGGCTGCTGACTTGTTTGACAGACCTCAATGGAAAGCCCAGGCGCTATTTCAAGGGAAAAAATACTCAGAAGCGGCTGCGCTGTTTGGCACCTCTGACAATGCCCGCGCCCTGTATAACAAAGGCAACGCTGAAGCCAAGGCTGGTCAGCTAAAAGAAGCCATTGATACTTACCAGAAAGCCCTGACCCATTTGCGTGAAAAAACACCTGACACTTCTCTGAAAGAGGATATCCAATTCAACAAAACGCTGGTTGAAAAACTATTGGAGGCTCAAAAACATGCCCCAAAAAACCAGCAGAGTCAACAAAACCAGCAAAACCAACAAAACCAACAAAACCAACAGAGCCAAGAGAACCAACAGAACCAGCAAAACCAACAGAACCAGCAGAACCAACAGAACCAACAGAACCAACAGAACCAACAGAATCAACAGAACCAACAGAGTCAGGGCAACCAGCAGCAAAACAAGAAGCTGGATCAGGAAGAAAAGCAACCGGAAGCCAGTGCTTCTGAGCAAGAGCAGCAGCCCCATCAGGCTGAAGGTAAACAGCAGCAATCAGCTACTGTAAAACCAATGCAGTCAGAAGAGCAGCAGGCACTGGAAAGCTGGTTACGGACAATCCCTGATGACCCCGGTGGTTTATTACGCCGCAAATTTCAGCAGCAACAAGAGCAAGAGCAACGCAAGCGCCAGAGGCAGGCATGGTGATAAAGATGATGACGAGAATAGGTAACTCTTTTCATAGGGCAGCGCTGTTTCTACTAATGTTTTCTTCCACAGCCTTTTCATCCTTTGATGCATCTGTCGACCGTTCACACATTGCTTTGCACGAAACACTGGAACTCACCCTGCGCGCTGATACTGACAGTGATGCATCACCGGATCTCAGCATCCTTGAAAAAAGTTTTGATATACTGGGCACACGCCGCAGTCAGCAAATACGCATTATTAACGGACGCTCTGAGTCCTGGAAGGACTGGGTCGTTACCCTGTCCCCCAAAAAAACGGGCACACTGACTATACCGCCAATCCCTTTTGGGAGTGAACACTCCAAACCAATCACTATCAGCGTTCAAAAAAACAGCACTCAAGCAGGAGACATAACGGATATCAGTCCAGTCTTTATGAAAGCGCAACTTAGTCATGAGACGGTCTATACCCAGCAGGAATTAATACTCACTCTTCGTATTTTCCATAGCGTCAGCCTCTATGATGACAGCCGTTTGTCCTCCCTGGATATTAACGATGCTATTGTGAATCAGCTTGGTGATACCCAGCGTTTTGAAACCACTATTGATGGCAAGCGCTATGGTGTGTTTGAGGTCAAGTATGCCATTTACCCACAAAAAGCAGGGACACTCACCATTCCTTCCCTCAGCTTTACCGGCACGATGGCTGACCCTCGAGACCCTTTCCAAGGTGTCTTCTCTATGGGAGGTCAACCTGTAAGAGCTCGCTCCGCTGAAATTCCCGTTAAAGTGCTGTCACCCCCTGCCAGCTACCAAGGCCATGACTGGTTACCTTCCAGGGGACTTACCCTGAACGAAACCTGGAGCCAGCCGCCCGATAGCATCAAAGTTGGCGATGCAGTGACACGGACTATTACCATTGAGGCCAAGGGCTTAACAGCCGCACAGCTTCCCCCGCTAAACATACCGAGCCCAACGGGTGTAAATACCTACTCTGATCAATCATCAACCAGTGATACCCCAACCAACACAGGGATAATTGGTAAACGTGTTTCTGCTGTTGCCATGGTACCCACCAAAGAAGGCGTTATTACTCTGCCAGCAATCAGCATTACCTGGTTTGATACCAACAATCATCAAAGCCGCACTGCCACTATCCCGGAAAAATCCATTGAAGTACTGCCAGGCAATATCAGCTCGCCAGTACGGCCCTCCCCAGCACCCACTGCTTCCCCTTTACCTGAGAAGCCTGATAATTTGCCTGCGCCGGCAGCCACCAAGCAACAACTTTCCCTATGGCAATGGGTTGCACTGGGCTTTTCCGGGTTATGGCTGATAACCATTTGCGCGTTATTCTGGCTTTGGCGGCGTTCAAAACGTTCGTCCTCCACCCTTGTTCAATCATCTGAGGCTCATTCAGTACGACCACAAAGTGCCAGCGAGCAAGGGGCATTCAGGGCCTTTCAGGCAGCCTGCCTTGAAGGTCAAAAACCTCAGCTGATTTTGGAAACCATGAAAAAGTGGTGCCGTCTGTTTGTGAACGACCATTCCCTCAAAACAGCACAGCAATGTGCTGATCGCCTGGATTCCGAACAACTAAGAACGCTTTGCGCGGAGCTTGATGCAGCCATTTATGCGGGGGAAAACAACAGCATAACGGGGCAAGAAATCCTTTCTGTTTGCTCCGTATTACGGAAGAACGTTAAAGTGTCAGAGAAAGAAGACAACCTGTCGGACATTTATCCTGCCTGACAACAAAAAAGGCCGTCATAGCGGCCTTTTTTATTTTTTATTGTACCAGTACCAGGAAGGTACTTACTAAACCGTTACCGCTGCTGGCTTCAAGTAGGAAATAGGTGCAGTTTCAACATCATCAAAGGTCACCACTTCCCAAGCCTTCTCATTAGCCATCAATGTACGAACCAGCTTATTATTCAACTCATGGCCTGACTTGTGACCGATAAACTGACCAATCAAGCTATGACCGAGAAGGTATAAATCACCGATTGCATCCAACATCTTATGCTTTACAAACTCATCGTGATAGCGCAAACCGTCTTCATTGAGTATGCGATAATCATCCACCACAATGGCA
Organism: Candidatus Sororendozoicomonas aggregata; assembly: GCF_031528575.1. NCBI lineage: Bacteria > Pseudomonadati > Pseudomonadota > Gammaproteobacteria > Oceanospirillales > Endozoicomonadaceae > Candidatus Sororendozoicomonas > Candidatus Sororendozoicomonas aggregata. The sequence goes on along the minus strand of NZ_JAVLSP010000008.1, from coordinate 22,973 downwards.
TTGTCAACACTACCACCTAGCACCAAGTTCTGGGAGCGCAGATATTCCACTTCGCGCATAAAACCAAAGGTACGTGCACGGCTGACTTCCTTCACAAACGAAGTACTTGAAAAGTCAATAGAGGCTGACTGAGAGCGACTCTTAAATACAGGATGGTCAAAATCAATGGAAAAGCTGACCTTAAAGCCATTATAGGGCTTAAAAGTCGCCGCCTTATCACCATCCAAAACAGTTAAAGTCTCTCTAATACGAATAAACTTCTTAGGTGCATCCTGCTCTTGTATACCTGCTGACTGGATCAAAAAGACAAAAGGACCTGCGCTTCCATCCATAATAGGCACTTCATGGGCACTGACTTCCACATAGGCATTATCAATGCCAAGTCCTGCCAGAGCAGACAATAAGTGTTCTACAGTGTCTACCCGCACACCCTGTTTTTCCAGTGAGGTGCAAAGCGTGGTTTCTCCCACATTCAGCGCATGGGCCGGAATCTCTGTCACTCGTTCCAAGTCTGTGCGACAGAAGATAATACCGGTATCTACGGGGGCCGGTTTCAGGGTCAAAAACACCTTTTCACCTGAGTGCAGGCCGACCCCGGTAGCACGAATAATGTTTTTCAGAGTACGTTGTCTGATCATGGTAACGCTATTCCGCGACCTTATAGGCCCCTGTTTTCGAAATTTCAACAACATATTGTAACAAAAACTCCTTCTGAAACAAGGGCACCCAAAATAGCCTTTTGTTACAAACGGTTTTTCTGACTAATCGGCCTGGCGGCGAAGGAATGCAGGAATATCCAGGTAGTCAACACTTTCCGCTTCTGCTGTTGTTGTCACTGCTCGCTTCTTAGCCCCTGTGGCGGCTTTTGCAGATTCCCGGTCACCCACCTCTTTGTTGCGGATTACTGTAGGAATTTCCAGCGTTGGCAAATCAAGTGTTCCATCAGTTTTCTTTGTTCCCACCGCCTCAACAGCAGCACATGCTCCTGCTTCATGCTTCACAGGAGAAGCAGCACCTAAACCAGTAGCCACTACTGTCACCCGCAGCTCGTCGCTCAATTCAGGATCAATAACAGTACCAACGACGGTTGTGGCGTTATCTGACGCAAACTCTCGTACAGTGTCGCCTACTTCGTGGAATTCGCCAACAGATAGATCCAGACCTGCTGTAATATTCACCAATACGCCACGAGCTCCCTGCAAATTAACATCCTCCAGCAAAGGACTGCGAATAGCTTTCTCTGCCGCCTCAATCGCACGGTTATTCCCCGTCGCAGCCCCTGTGCCCATCATCGCCATGCCCATTTCAGACATCACCGTTCTCACATCCGCAAAGTCGACATTAATCAGACCATCGCGCGTAATCAATTCAGAAATACCCTGAACGGCACCAAGCAGTACATCATTCGCCGCACCAAACGCATTCAACAAGCTGACATCACGCCCCAACACGGGCAACAGTTTTTCATTGGGAATAGTAATCAAAGAATCTACACAGTCCTGAAGTTCCTTCAGCCCTTCATCAGCCACTTGCATGCGCCGGCGACCCTCAAAAGAAAAAGGCTTAGTGACCACTGCAACGGTAAGTGCTCCCATATCCCGGGCAATCTGCGCAACAACCGGGGCAGCACCTGTCCCTGTCCCCCCTCCCATGCCAGCTGTGATAAAGACCATATCAGCACCTGAGAGCATTTCAGAAATACGATCCCTGTCTTCCATTGCCGCTTCACGGCCAATATCAGGGTTAGCCCCGGCACCCAGACCTCGCGTAATGGACGCACCTAATTGCAGGTGGGTGTGGGCCTGCAAGTGTTGTTTTTTTAAGGCCTGGGCATCAGTATTTGCGCAAATAAACTCAACACCTTCTAACTGGCTATTGAGCATGTGGCAGACGGCGTTACCACCACCGCCACCAACACCAATCACTTTGATGACCGCTTCCTGCGGAACGTTGTCAACCAATTCAAACATGACTTTCTCCTTATCTCACCTTAACTGTCTATTCTCTTAAAACTGATCATTCAGAAGTTACCCTGGAACCATGTTTTTAGCCGGTTTACCAAACTCCTGCCCTGATTTGTGAAGGCATTTTCCCCGCGCCCTTCCTTTTGGGCTTCACGTCCGTATTGCAATAAACCAACACCGGTGGAATAAATGGGGTTGTTAACAACATCTGTCAGCCCATGGACGTCCTGCGGCAAGCCGAGGCGCACGGGTTTTTGGAAAATGTCTTCAGCCAGCTCAACCACCCCTTCCATTTTTGCAGTTCCCCCGGTTAATACCACACCGGCAGAAATCAAATCTTCAAACCCACTGCGCCTGATTTCAGCATGGATGAGAGTAAACAGTTCACCATACCGGGGTTCAACCACTTCGGCCAGTTCCCGCCTGGATAATTCCTGTGGTGCTCGTCCACCTACGCTGGGCACCTTTACGGTCTCATCCGCACCTGCGAGCTTTGCCTGGGCACAGGCATATTTTATCTTGATATCTTCCGCGTTCTGGGTTGGGGTGCGCAAAGCCATCGCAATATCATTCGTCACCTGATCACCTGCGATAGGTATAACTGCAGTATGCCTGATTGCACCATCAGTGAATATGGCAATATCCGAGGTTCCACCACCAATGTCGACAATGCACACACCCAGCTCTTTTTCATCATCTGATAACACCGAGAAACTCGATGCCAGTTGTTCAAGAATAATATCGTCAACTTCCAACCCGCATCGACGGATACAGTTTTCAATATTCTGGGCAGCATTCACGGCACACGTCACCAAATGCACTTTAGCTTCCAGCCGAACCCCTGACATGCCTAAAGGTTCCTTCACGCCCTCTTGGGTATCAATCACATACTCCTGAGGCAACATGTGCAAAATACGCTGATCCGCGGGTATAGCAACAGCTTGCGCAGCATCAATAACCCGGTCAACATCAGCGGATGTCACCTCGCGCTCACGGATAGCGACAATGCCGTGGGAGTTCAAACTACGTATATGATTGCCAGCAATACCGGCAAAAACTGAATGAATCTGGCAGCCTGCCATCAGTTCAGCTTCTTCAACCGCCCGCTTGATCGCATGGACGGTTGAATCAATATTCACCACGACACCGCGTTTCAGGCCCCGTGAAGCATTTGAACCAATACCTATTATCTCAATATCACCGTCTGGGGTAATTTCACCGACAATCGCAACTACTTTAGACGTGCCGATGTCCAGCCCAACAATCATGCTTCCATTATCCGCCGATGTCATGACACCTATCTTCCTAAACCGCAAAAACTGTCATTACCAAAATACGTTTATAGCCTCTGCCCAAGAAACAGCAAAAATTATGTTACTTCCGCCAGAGGTCCGGCAACGTCAAGAGTTATTCCAGGCCACCGCAGCCCCATTGGAATAACGCAGATCAATACGACCAACTCTCTGCCACTGAGACTCCAGCCTGGCATGATAGAGACGAATAAACCTCTGCAACTTCTCCGCGCGATTATCCTCACCCATATTGACTCTGACGCCGTTTACCTGAAAACTCCATGCACCTGTGCTACTAAGATCCAGCTCGTTGACGACTAAACCCATGGGGCGCAATAACTGACCAATCGCCAAATATTGCTGCATCACGACCTGTGCCTGCTTGTAAGGCCCTTTTAATACCGGAAGAGCCTGAAAATCTTCCAGATTCCGAAGACCGAAAACATCTCCATCCCCGGTAATCAAGCTGTCATCCCCCCAACGAGCAACAGGCTCCTTCTCTTCCAGAAAGACAACCAGTTTGTCTGGCCACTCTTTTCGCAAAGACACTTCTTTCACCCAGGACTGGCTCAACAAAACCTCCCTTACCCGCTGTAAATCCAACTGAAAAAAACGGCTTTTTATCAATGGGTTCAGCATAGACTGCACTCGACTCTTGTGTATATAACGCAAAGTCGAATGGACCTCCACCCGTGTAATCGGCTGGTTTATCCACATCATGAATCGTGGCCAAACCACCCCCCCTCCAATAACGACCGATAGAAACAGCAGTAGCTGTAAAAAACGCGCGATAGGCAACGCGCGTCTCCAGGACTGAGTGCTTGAAAAAGGAGAAGCCCCCTTTTTTTTGAACAATACCTGCTTAATCCTGCCAATTAGCGGGAATCTTGCTTTTATCATAAAGGCTCAGCACACAAGGGATCAGGCTCGGTTACTGAGGATTTTACGGACGAATGCTTATCAGACGTCCGCAGTATAGCGATAATCAGATCTTCAAACGACAATCCAACTGCATTGGCAGCCAAAGGCACAAGACTATGGTCGGTCATACCCGGGATGGTATTAACCTCCAGCAGCCAGAACTGCCCATAAGCGTCCCGCATAAAGTCCACCCGCCCCCAACCACTACAGCCAAGCACTTCAAAGGCTGTCAGAGCCAGCGCTTGCATCTCCTGCTCTTGCGCAGGCGATAAGCCACAGGGCACAGAGAACTTTGTTTCTTCAGAGAGGTATTTGGCTTCATAATCATAAAAGGTGTCTGCTACCTCAATACGGACAGCCGGAAGCTCCTGCCCCCCTAAAATTGCCACCGTATACTCCGGGCCGTCAATCAACTTTTCCACCAATACCGGGCCATGATGGCTGCTAGCCTTTTCCCATGCCAGGTACAGCTCCTCCTCACTCTCGGCACGGGTAACGCCAACGCTCGACCCCTCCCGACTGGGCTTTATAAACGCCGGGAGTAAAGCCGAACAATGCTGCAAATCCTCCTCAGAGTTCACCAGTTGAAAAGCCGGTGTTGGCAATCCAACAGACTGCCATAACAGCTTGCTCCGGTACTTATCCATTGCCAAGGCTGACGACAATACATCACTGCCGGGGTAAACAATTCCCATATGATCCAGTAAGCCCTGGACAGTGCCATCTTCACCACCAGTTCCATGCAGCGCAATAAATGCCCTGTCAGGCTTATAGGCTACCAGTGCCTCAACCAGATTATCCGCGGCATCCATTAACTGGCAATCAATTCCCCTTTTTTGCAAGGCTGCATAAATACGATCACCGGAGGCAAGACTGACTTCCCGTTCAACAGAGCACCCCCCATGAATGACCGCGACCTTGCCAAACGCTTTAACATCATCGGCGATAGAGATTTTACTATTATTCATACTTTGCTCCTTAAAGGCTTAGTCCCGTTGCCCCAAGCTTGGCCGCCAAAGCACCAATATCTCCTGCTCCCTGCGTTAACAGCAAATCACCATCGTTGAGGACTCTGGATAATATTGTTGCCACATCACCAGAATGACTGATAAAAATCGGATCTACCTGCCCCCGCTGCCTGATACTGCGACACAAGCTTCGGCTGTCTGCACCCGTTATGGTTGCTTCACCCGCCGCATACACTTCCATCAGCAACAAAACATCAACACGAGACAATACTTCAACAAAATCTTCGTACAAATCTCGGGTACGAGAGTAGCGATGCGGCTGATAAAGCATCACCAGTCGTTTATCACTCCACCCCTGACGGACAGCCTCAATGGTGGCTGCCACCTCTGTTGGATGATGACCGTAATCATCCACCAGCATGACACTTCCCTTATCGGCAACAGGGTAATTGCCATAGACCTGAAAACGACGACCAACTCCCTCAAACTGGCGCAACCCCTCTGCAACCATTGATTCAGAAACGCCCTCATCAACAGCGACAGTGAATGCTGCCAGAGCGTTCAGCGCATTGTGACGTCCTGGAATAGCCAGCTCAACGGGCGTTTTTCTATCATGCCCTTTTTGCGCCAGATTAAAGCAAGTTCTCATCCCTTCATGGCGAACATTTACTGCACGGACATCTGCATCCTCACTGAATCCGTAAGTAATCACCTTGCGCTTGACAGCAGGCAGTAATTCCCTAACCACAGGACAGTCAATGCACATAACTGCCACCCCATAAAAAGGCAGATTATGTATGAACTCAAGAAAGGTTTTTTTCAACTTTTCAAAGTCACCGTCATAGGTTGACATATGATCAGCATCAATATTTGTGACAACAGCTACCATCGGTTGCAGGTGCAGGAAGGAAGCATCAGATTCATCTGCTTCAGCGACCAAATAACGACTGTCGCCCAATCGGGCATTGGCACCCGCAGAATTTAGCCGCCCCCCAATCACAAAGGTCGGATCAATCCCGCTAAACCCGAGAACTGAAGCAATCAAACTGGTAGTTGTCGTTTTACCGTGCGTGCCCGCAACAGCAATACCATGACGATAACGCATCAACTCAGCCAGCATTTCAGCTCTTGGTACCACAGGGATACGCTGCGCTTTGGCAGTGGTGACTTCAGGGTTATCCTCGCAAACAGCGGTTGAGGTCACCACAACATCGGCGCCAACTACATTATTATTGGCATGACCAATAAATATCTTAACGCCGAGAGAGTCGAGCCGGTCAGTCACTGGGGATGAACGTAAGTCAGAGCCTGAAATCTGATAGCCTTGATTCAGTAAGACTTCTGCAATACCACACATGCCTGCCCCGCCAATACCCACAAAGTGAATACGACGGATACGCCTCATCTCAGGTACTGCAATAACCGGTATGGTTTTTTTTACATCAGCCATTGCTTACCTCTAGACAGTGTTCAGCGACATCACGGGTGGCTTGTGCTTTTCCAACAGCTTTTGCTGATGCTGCCATTGCAGCAAGCCGGGAAGGATCATTACCCAGATCCGATAGCAGGGTAATTAACATATTTACATCCAAATCTTTTTGCTGGATCATCAGCGCTGCGCCTTCATCCACCAGGTAACGCCCATTGACACTCTGATGATCATCAACAGCATGGGGGTAAGGCACCAAAATAGCGGGCCTGCCGGCAACAGCCAACTCTGATACAGTCAATGCCCCTGAGCGGCATAAAACAATATCCGCCCATTGATAAGCAGCAGCCATATCATCAATAAAAGGCTCAACTCTATAAGGCTGACTGGCAATGTTTTGAGCCTCATAAGCTGACAGTGTGGCGACGATATTATGCTTCCCTGTCTGGTGCCAGACATCCAGGTTACCTCTGCAACCGGCGAATAGTGGAGGAACCACCTGATTAATGGCTACAGCGCCCCGGCTTCCCCCAAGCGCTAATAACTTCAGTGGTTTTCCTGCCTGGTAGTCTGAAGACAGAGCCAAAGTGGATCTTACCGGATTTCCCGTTGTAAATACCTTTCTTTTTATACAGCCATTATCTGATGAGACCGGAAATGTGCCTGGAAAGGCCTCAAGCACCCGAGAAGCAACTTTTGATAATAGCCTGTTTGTTAAGCCTGGCACCGCATTCTGCTCATGAATGACCAGGGGTATACCCAACAAGCGGGCAGCAACACCACCAGGACCCGTGACGTAGCCCCCCATACCCAACACACAGACTGGCTTTTTCTGCCTTAGCACCCCAATAGCTGTCATTAATGAGCGAGCCAACCGCCAGGGGGCTTTATAGAGCGTTTCCAGTTTTTTCCCACGCAGGCCCGTAACCGGCATAAAACTTATCTCAAAGCCGTATCGTGGAACAATCTCTGACTCCATACTCCCCGGTGTGCCCAACCAGTGAATACAATAACCACGAGCCTGTAGCTCAACAGCCGTCGCCAAAGCGGGGAAAATATGCCCCCCGGTGCCTCCAGCCATCACAACAATAGTTAATGGTTGCTTATTGTGAACCATCAGCGTGTTTCTTCTCCCTGTTACGTTTCTGTCCGGTAATCATCTGCGCTTCTATTCTCCGCTCATAATCAATACGCAGTAACAGGCCAAATGCAAGACAGTTAATCAATAAACTACTACCACCGTAACTAATCAGAGGCAAAGCCAAGCCTTTAGTAGGCAGCAAACCTGTATTGACACCAATGTTAATCAAAGCCTGACTGATAAACAGGAGTGACAAGCCATAAGCTACGAAACCATGAAATAATAAGCCCAGCCCCTCGGCACGATAACCTATTAGCAAAGTCCGCCAGGCAACAAAAACAAATAAAGCCAGAACCAACAGACTACCGATGACTCCGAACTCTTCTGCTAACACCGCGTAAACAAAGTCTGTATGCGCTTCTGGCAGATAAAACAGCTTTTGAATGCTATTGCCCAGCCCTTCCCCTGTAAAAGCACCCCGACCAAAAGCAATCAGTGACTGTGTTAACTGGTAGCCACTACCAAACGCATGAGCCCATGGATCCATATAAGATGTCAATCGCGCCATGCGGTAAGGCTCAAAAATAACCAGCAACACGATCATGCTACTCATCACAAAAATCAACAGGATAAACGGCAAAAGTCTTGCGCCTGCCATGTAAATCATGCCTAATGACGCCCCCATCAGCACAACCAAAGAGCCAAAGTCTGGCTCCAGCAGGAGCAATATCGCAGAAACGCCCAGCACCACCATGGGCTTCAGGAAGCCAGTCCATTTCGTTCTGACCTCATCCAGTCGTCTGACTAAAAAGGCAGCCAGATATATCACAATACAAAGCTTGGCCACCTCCGATGCCTGCAGGTTAAATAACCCCAGGGGAATCCAACGAATACTGCCATTGATTTCACGACCAATGATAAGAACCAGAACCAGTAAACCCAGCGCCAGAAAAAGCAACAACCAACTATACCGCTCAATGAGAGGCACTGGAATCAACAGCACTAACACCATCACCAGCAAGCCGGCAAGCGCATAAACCGCTTGTTTGGCAAAAATATGGAACGGGCTGGAAAACATGCTGTTTGACACATCCAACGAGGCTGACCCCGTCATCACCAAGCCGATAGAGAGAAGAACCAGCACGGCAGCCAGCAGAGAAAAGTCAATAAGACGCGCCTCAGCATAAGCATGCGCATCGGATCTTAACATTGATGCGGCTCCTGCAATAGCTGCTGAACACACTGAATAAACTGATCCCCCCTGTGTTCAAAACTGTTAAACATGTCAAAGCTGGCACACGCAGGTGCCAGCAGGACAGCATCACCTGACACACTATTGTTAGCTGCAAGGGTGACAGCCTCTGCCAAAGAGCTGGCACAACTATAGGGCACCTGGCCTTCAATAACTGCTTTGATCCGCGGCGAATCGCGCCCCAACAATACCACGTGGCGCACGTAACGCTTAGCAGGGGCCAATAATTCAGAAAAGTCTGCTCCTTTGCCATCACCACCAGCAATCAAAACCAACTGACCCGACAAGGCCTTGCCAAGCCCCTCGATGGCAGCGACACTGGCCCCCACATTGGTTGCCTTGGAGTCATTAAACCACTGGACACCGCCGCCCTCAGCCACCCACTGGCAACGATGACGCAAGCCGCGAAAGCAACGTAAAGCCCGCAACATGGCCGCTTCATTAATACCAGCAGCTTCACCAAGAGCCAATGCGGCCAGCGCATTCAAGTGGTTATGACGACCGAAAACACGAAGCTCTGTCGCATTAAGCAGGCGCTGCGGGCCTTTACATAGCCACGTCCCCTGATCATCCCTTTGCAGCCCGTATTGCTGTAGATCCGGTGAGCGCGCGGTAAAAAAAGTGCACGGGGTGTTGCTCGGCAACAACGGCATACTTAACGAGTCATCCCGATTAACAATTGCTGCCTGGCAACCCCGGTAAATCTTTTGCTTGGCCGCATGATAAGCAGCCATGGACGAGTATCGATCCATATGATCCGGCGACATATTCAATATTGTTGCAGCTACTGCCCTCAAAGAATCGGTCGTTTCCAACTGAAAACTGGATAGCTCAAGAATATAAAGATCTGCTCGCTGCTTTAAAAGCTCAAGTGCGGGTATACCAATATTCCCACCCACAGCTACACAAATCCCGGCCTCACGAGCCATGTCACCTACCAGTGTCGTGACTGTACTTTTACCATTGGACCCGGTAATGGCAATAACAGGCTTATTGGTTACTGCCCGACAAAATAGCTCAATATCACCAATGACTTTTGCACCTGTTCCAGCGGCTGCGGCAATCGCTGGCGTATCAACCGCGATTCCGGGGCTGACAATCAACTCATCAGCCCCGGCCAGTAACTGCTCATCAAGGCTCCCGGTATGAACCATCACATCAGGCAATTCGTCACGCAATGCAGCCAATCCCGGCGGAGAGAGGCGGCTATCAACAACGGAAAAAGGCAACCCTTGTGCAGACAGATAACGCGCGCAGGACAGCCCTGTATTACCAAGACCTACAATTACTCGTTTGCAGCTTGAGCCAATCAGAGCCACGCTTTTTCTCCAGTGCCCGTGAATAAGAAGACAGGCCAGATTTTAACGGATTTTCAGTGTTGCTAACCCCAACAACACAAGCACCAGGGTGATAATCCAGAAACGGACAATCACACGCGGTTCCGGCCAGCCCTTGAGCTCAAAGTGGTGGTGAAGTGGCGCCATTTTGAAAATTCGGCGCCCCGTCAGTTTGAATGAACCCACTTGCAATATGACGGATACCGTTTCCATAACAAAAACCCCGCCCATAATAATCAGGACGATTTCCTGACGAACAATCACAGCGATCAAACCCAACGCGGCACCAAGTGCTAACGCGCCCACATCACCCATAAACACCTGGGCTGGATAGGTATTAAACCAGAGAAAGCCCAGGCCGGCACCCGCGATAGCACCACAAATAATAACCAGTTCTCCAGAACCCGGAATGGCCGGCATCAATAAGTATTGGGCAAAGTTTGCATGACCGCTGACGTAAGCAAACACACCGAGCGCGGCACTGACCAGCACGGTAGGCATAATAGCCAAACCATCTAACCCGTCCGTCAGGTTTACCGCATTACTGGTGCCGACAATAGTCAAATACCCCAGCAGAATAAAAAACGGCCCTAATTGCAGGGAGACGCTTTTAAAGAAAGGGACAATCAGTGTTGTTTCAGCCGCTGCCTGAGCGGTACAGTACAAAAACAGAGCCGCCCCCAAACCCGCTAACGACTGCCAAAAGTATTTCCACCTTGCGGGCAACCCCCGGGAATTTTTTTCCACAACCTTCCTGTAGTCATCGACCCAGCCAACAGCGCCAAAGATACCGGTGACAATCAACACCAACCAAATATACTTATTGGTCAGATTACCCCACAACAAGGTGCTGATCAGAATGGACACTAAAATTAAGCCTCCCCCCATGGTGGGCGTACCGGCTTTACTCAAATGGCTTTGAGGCCCATCATTTCTGACACTTTGACCAATCTGGTGATAGCTAAGACTGCGAATCATATAAGGTCCCAGCCACAGGCTGATCCCTAAGGCGGTCAATACCCCAAAGATTGCTCTTAGTGTCAGGTAATTAACAATAAAAAACCCGTGATAATACTGGGATAAATAATCAGCCAGCCAGAGCAGCATCTAGCGCTCTCCCTCATATTCCGGCCCCACAAGGGACCTGACAACATCCAACATTTCCATGCCTTTCGAGCCTTTAACCAGTACTGACACCCGCTTGCCAGGCGCTTCTCCCGTCAGGGAGTCCACCCAGTCACTCAGCGCGGCCTTACTCTCGAAATGACGCCCTTTTTTACCAAATGCTTCACAGGCCAGACGCGCCTGTACCCCAAAACCGGCAAAATAATCAACTCCCTGCTGTTTAGCATAGGAGCCGATTTCCTGGTGTTTAGTGCTTGACACCGCACCAAGTTCCAGCATATCACCAAACACCATAATCCGTTTACCTGAACATTCCGATAGCTGATCAATAGCCGCTAAAGTAGCCCGGGGATTAGCGTTATAGGTTTCATCAAACACAACGATTTCTTTAGCCCCCGAACCTTTATCAGACTTGCCAGACAGGACGTATCGTTGTCCCCGCCTTTGATAAGGGCGGGCACTTTCCAACCCCCGAACAATACTATCCAGCCCCAGACCCGCTGAAAATGCTGCCACAGCAACGCAACAGGCATTAGCTACCTGATGACGTCCCCAAAAAGCTAAAGACACCGGCCTGCACTCACCGCCAAGGTGCAAATCAAACCGCATCCCATTATCAGAGCTGCCAATACGGCTTGCGTAGCAGTCAGCATCCGGGCTATCCATACTGAAGGTCAGGCTCTTTCGTCCTGCTACCTGATGCACCCGATCATGCCACTCAGAATAAAAGGCATCATCCCGGTTGAGTATTGCAACCCCTGTCCCACTGAGAGCATCCAGAATAAACCCTTTTTCATGGGCCACCCCTGCAACAGACTTTAAACCATCAAGGTGCGCTTCTGCCGCATTGGTAATCATTGCCACATCCGGCTTGGTTAATCCAGCGATGTAGGCGATCTCTCCGGGTGAGCTGGTACCTAGCTCTATGACAGCAGCACCGTGGGCGGCTTTAATTTGAAAAAGCGTTAACGGCACCCCGTAACCATTGTTTAAGTTACCCTCGGTTGCAAAGGTGTAAACACTTTCAGCCATAACCGATGCCAACATGGTTTTTACTGATGTTTTCCCACAAGAACCCGTCACCGCAAGAACCACGCCGGTAAATGCCAGCCGGTTCATGGCACCAAGAGCGCCTAGTGCCTTAAATGTATCTGTCACAACAATTTGAGGAAGCTCAGGGATGTCAACGGTGCGATCAACCACCGCTGCCACAGCGCCGGCCCGCTTTGCCTGCTGTAAATAATCATGCCCATCGAAACGTGGCCCCTTGATCGCCACAAACAACTCACCGCGTTTTATTGACCGGGAATCAATACTCATCCCGGTAACAACCAATGACGCGGCCTCAGGCATCGTCAGCTGCCCATGAAGCTGGTTGGCGAGGGTTTTCAAAGAACTAGAATGGATCATTGGTTACTCCTGTACGCCAGCGCCTGTTGCACATGCTCCCTGTCATCAAAGGGCTGTCGCACGCCGTTAACTTCTTGATAGGTTTCATGCCCCTTTCCGGCAATCACGACAATATCCCTTGCTGATGCTCCCTGAATGGTTTTCCTGATTGCATCAGCCCGGTCAACAATAACCGTGATATGTTGCCGCTGTTCAGCAGTCAAACCTGCCAGGGCATCTGCAATAATAGTTTCTGGAGATTCTGTCCTGGGGTTATCACTGGTCAATATTACCTTATCAGCCCTCGACAACGCCGCCCTGGTCATCAATGGGCGTTTGCCCCTGTCCCTGTCACCCCCGCAGCCAAAGACACAAGTCAGCTGTCTGGCACCGTGCTCACGCAAGGTTGACAGGACACTGCCCAAGGCATCTGGCGTATGGGCATAATCCACCAGTACCAGCGGCTGCTGCCCACCACCAAACCGCTGAACACGACCTGGTACCGTCGTCAGATTCGGCACCTGCCGGATGACCTGCCCAACGTCAACCCCCTGTACACCAAGCGCAGTAATGACGGCGAGCAGGTTTTCCAGATTAAACCGTCCCAGCAGAGGCGCTTCTAATGGGTAGTCACCCCAAGGAGAGTGTACAACCACTTTTATACTCTCAGGCAACAAAATAATATCCCTGGCATAAACGTCAGCCGAGGCATCAGACAAAGACCATGTGAGCGCATTCACATGTTTTGGGCATGCCGCCAGCATCATATCCGTATACGCATCGTTATGATTGATGACTGCATGTTTTATGGCCTGATCTGAGAATAACAATGATTTTGCCCGAGCGTACTGATCAACGCTGGCATAACTGTCCATGTGGTCACGGCTTAAATTGGTGAACACAGCCACCTCAAAAGCAACGCCATCAACGCGCCCCTGCTCAAGCCCATGGGAAGAAACTTCCATAGCCAGGGCATGACAGCCCCGCTCCGGTAAGCCAGCAATAAACTGATGAGTAGACAGCACATCAGAGGTAGTATTTAATGTTGACTCAAGGGCACCCGGTAAGCCTTTGCCAATGGTTCCCATCATTGCACACGGGACACCTAATCGCGCCATTAACTGCGCCATAAACCAGCAGCAGGAGGTTTTTCCATTAGTGCCCGTATAGCCGGTAATACTGACAGGCTTACCCGTTGGTGAGTAATAGGTGCTTATCAGCTGTCCCAGCTTACCTTTCAAGCCAGAAACGGGAATAACAGGGATTTTCAGTTCAGGCAGGGAATCCGCTGAGAAGCCTTCACGTTCAAATAAAACAGCCGCCGCTCCCCGTTGCTGAGCCTGAGCCAGATAATGACGACCATCCCCGGCAACACCTGGCACCGCCAAAAACAAATCGCCCTTGGTAACCTTGCGGCTATCAAGGGCCAACCCGTTAATTTTGCAGCAATAATCCACCGATGAAACATCCAGCAGAAACAATGCGTCATTCAATGTTTTCAGGGCGTTTTCTGTCATTACTGCTCCTGTCAGGTTATCCCGGATCACCTTCACTGCTATCATTTTCGCGCTCTGCGGTAAGCACTTCTTTCTGCTGTGGTGCCACACTCAGCATCCGCAGGGCATTGGCATTTACCCTTGAAAAAACCGGTGCAGCCGTCAAACCACCATAGTACCCACCTTCGGTAGGCTCATCGATCACAATCACTGTTGCCAACCTTGGATTATCAATGGGAGCAACACCAGCAAAAATACCCACATGACGATCATCCTGATACCCGGATGCGCCGACTTTCCGGACAGTGCCTGTTTTCCCTCCCACACGATAAGCAGGGACTTTTGCACGTTGCCCAGAGCCATTATCCACTACAGTGCTTAACATCTCCAATACATCTGTGCTGATCTGTTCATCAAACACGCGGATACCTTTCGGTGGAACATCCCGCTTGATCAGAGAAACAGGTCGCATCACTCCCTTTGCCCCTAACACCGCATAAGCCTGTGCCAATTGCAGGGGGGTCACCGTCAGGCCATAGCCAAAGGACAGTGTAGCCACTTCGATATCACTCCAGCGGTCACGAAACGGCAGATACCCGGCACTCTCCCCGGGGAAACCAATACCCGTTATCTGTCCAAATCCAACACGCCGGAAGGTATCAAGCACACTATCAATCCCCACGTCCATGGCCATTTTTGTTACTCCGATATTGCTGGATTTCGTTAACACCGACGTTACCGTTAACTGCCCGTAGTTAAGAATATCCTTCACCAGATTCCGGCCCACACGCATATACCCGGGATGGGTATTAATAGGTGTTTCTTTGGTATAGCGACCAGACTCCAGTGCTGCCATCACTGTAAAAGGCTTAAGGGTTGATCCCGGCTCCAGTACGTCCGTCACCACGCGGTTTCGAACCCGGAAGGCAGCCATACCTGCACGATTATTCGGGTTATAAGCAGGCTGATTCACCATGGCAAGAATCTCACCGGTCTGAACATCAATCATCACCAGAGATCCCGCCTTAGCCTTGTGTTTATCAACCGCTTTTTGCAGTTCACGGTAGGCCATATACTGTATGCTAAGATCAATACTCAGCATTAATTCTTTTCCCGGCTCAACACTTTTTACCAATTCAGCCTGCTTTGCCAGTCGGCCCCGACGGTCTTTCAGAAAACGTATTTTACCCGGGACACCTTCCAGCCAATCGTTATAGCCAAGCTCAATCCCTTCCTGCCCTTTTTCATCAACATCAGTAAACCCCACCAGATGGGCAGTTACCTCTCCTGCCGGATAATAACGACGATGTTCTTCTATTTTATTAACCCCCGGTATCTTCAACGCAAGAACCTTCGCTCCCTTCTCAGGCGTCATATGACGTTTAAGATATATAAAATCTTTACCCCGGTTGTCAGATATAAGGCGGGCAAGCATTTTTTCACTGATACCCAATGCCGTCGCCAATTCTGCCCAACGTGTTTTAGCCTGCAACAATTCTGATGGATCAGCCCATAATGTAATGACTGGCGTGCTGACAGCAAGGGGTTTCCCATTACGGTCAAAGATGACCCCCCGGTGAGCAGGCACAGTCTCATAGCGAACTGAACGCTTGTTGCCTTCATTCTGCAAAAAATGACGATCAATCAACTGGAGGTCGATAATACGGTAGGCAATAGTAATAGCTACAATAACCAGGACGCACTGAAGCAAACATAACCGCCATCGGTTAGTTATTGCTTTCTCAGACCGCCTGTTTTTTTTATTCATTGCATAACCATTTCGATATTTTCAGCCCCAGGTACTTTCATATTCAACTGCTCACGGGCTATCTGCTCTACTCGCCCCGGAGACGTCAGCGTGCTGTATTCCAACAACAAACGCCCCCACTCTACCTGTGCCTGGTTTCTCTCTTGCCGCATTTTCTGTAATACGTTATGCAACCGACGATTTTCAAAAGCACTGTAACTTACCGCCAGTGCTGAAATGACCACCATAAACAGGAGCACCGCTGTTAATACAGTTTTTTTCGTTGCTATAGACTGTAACGGCGTCAACAACATGCTAATTCCCGCTTCTGTGCCACCCGCATGACCGCGCTTCGGGCTCTGGGGTTAGCATTCACTTCTTCTTTTGACGCTTTGGTGGCTTTTCCAAGGGACTTTAATTGTTTATTTAATTGATCATCTCTGACAGGTAGCCAGCTCGGTAAGGGATCACCCTTCTCATGCTTGCGGATAAAGCGCTTGGCAATGCGATCTTCCAGAGAGTGGAAACTAATGACAACTAAACGGCCACCCGGTTTCAACAACCCCAACGCAAGGTCCAGGCAATCGATCAAATCATCCAACTCACGATTTATGTGGATGCGAATCGCCTGAAAAGCTCGCGTCGCAGGGTGCTTGTTCTTTTCTTTGCGGGGACAGGCAGCCGAAATAATACCCGCCAGTTGTGCTGTCGTCAGAATTGGCGCTTTCCCCCTCGCCTGGACAATAGCACGTGCAATCCGCCGGGAAAAACGCTCTTCTCCATATTCCCATATGACTTTACTGATAGCCTGTTCATCTGCCCTTGCCAACCACTGGGCAGCACTTTCGCCCTTTGAGGGGTTCATACGCATATCCAGCGGCCCATCGTTCAAAAAGCTGAACCCTCGCTCTGGACAGTCCAACTGTGGTGACGAAACCCCCAAATCCAGCAAAATCCCATCCACATGATCAGCGCCGGGCAAATTATTCAACTCAGTAAATGAGCCATGGTGGACACTGAACCGGTCATCACTGCGAGCCAGCTTCTTGCCAACCCCAATAGCAGCAGGATCTTTATCCATGCCATATAACCGCCCACCGTCAGAAAGCCGCGCAAGGATTTCCCGACTATGCCCGCCGCGACCAAAGGTGCCATCAATGTAGACGCCACTGCGGTCAGTAATCAATGCATCAACTGCCTCTGTCAGCAGAACTGTTTTGTGCTCTTCGGATAATTCCATCATTTATAACGACAACGATTGTAATTCATCAGGTGCTTCTCCAGAGGCGCCCGCCTCTTGCAAATAGTCATCCCGGCGGACGTTCCAGCCACATTCATCCCATAGCTCGAACTTTTTACCTTGCCCGAGAAGAATACAGCGCTTTTCAAGTCCTGCGAAATCTCGCAGTAAAGGGGGAATAAGAATACGCCCACTGCCATCAATTGCAAGATCAGTAGCATGACCAATCAGCAGGCGTTGTATTCGGCGAGTCATCGGGTGAAAACTAGGTAACGCTTCTATTTTCTTTTGGAGGGACTCCCACTCATCCAGAGGGTAAATCAGCAGGCAGGGTTCATCGGTATCAATAGTCGCTACCAATGCTCCATTGTAAATATCCTGTAGCGCCGACCGATACCTTACAGGTATGGCCAACCGACCCTTTTCATCCAGGTTAACTGCATTAACCCCACGAAACATGTGACACGCTCCCTGAAAATACAACTCCTTTTTTCTCTATAAATCCCATCAAAACCCACATTTGCCCACAATATACCACTCAAAGACAATATAGGAAGGCGGGTAGAACTCGTCAAGCGCATCCTGACATTCAAAAGACACTTTTTTGACAAAACAAATAACAAAGAGTTGCAGACATATACTTATAAAAAACGTTATAAATTAATAAAATAGGCAGAAATCAAGCGATAAAAAACGACGAAATAACAATGTTCAAAAAACAAACAGAAGTAAAAGTCACTGGCTTATTTCAAAGAAAGATAAGATCAATGAAGAAAAAATAGCGCAAGCTGGCCTGTAAGCCGGGTTCTGTCTACCTGAAAACACAGGTTGAGCAGTCATTCATCTGGGATATACGTCACCGTACACCTCAAGCAACCTACCCGAATTCAGTGCGGGACACACCATCGAATTCCTATTTGGTCTTGCTCCGAACGGGGTTTACCCTGCCATGGACTGTTACCAACCATGCGGTGCGCTCTTACCGCACCCTTTCACCCTTACCTGCCAGTCTCACTGACTAACATCGGCGGTCTGCTCTCTGCGGCACTTTCCGTAGGCTTTCGCCTCCCAGGCGTTACCTGGCGTTCTACCCTGTGGAGCCCGGACTTTCCTCCCTTTAACAACCAACAGATTGTTAAACAGCGACTGCCCGGCCAACTTACGAGGAGCAATAGTACCAGCCACTGACCAACATAGCAATTTCACCTTCCACTTAATACTGTGGATAGCTATAGACTATCTCGTGCCTGATGCCTGAAGACCTAATGTTGGCAGAATAAGAGGAGGCAACTTTGTGGCACAATTCCGTTTGCTTAAACTCTGAAGAATAGGTGCGTTTGAAATCCTGGCGGGATAGTTTTACCAGGCTGGTCAGTTATACCCGGTTTTCTGAACTTATCCCCATGCTATGATAATTACTCCGTGCTTCCCTGAAAGCGTCATATGGGCAGCGGCCTATTACAGATTAGACGACAACTATACTGAGTGTGACTTGGGCGCAGGCAAAGGGGGCTTTGATAGGATCAGGCGCAACCTCTGTATTGGAAGACTGTGCAGAGGAAAGCATGAGATAAATATAGTCGCTCTGGGAAAATACGTACTCCCCGGTACGGCGCTCCTTCACAAAATCCCTTAGAACCGCAAGGCTCTGCGCAATTCTCAGGGCAGTTTATGAAATATCCGGGTTAGGTTATGGGCTCATGGAATGCTTAACTGAATTTTTGGTCGGAGCGAGAGGATTTGAACCTCCGACCCCTACAACCCCATTGTAGTGCGCTACCAGGCTGCGCCACGCTCCGACACTGTCTTCAGTGTTACCTGAAAGACAGAAGGTATCTTACTGATTCCGAGATAATTTGCAAGTACCTGAGAGATGCTATTTACTGTAGCGGGCTTCAACACCTAAAATAGGCGCTGAATGTTTTAACAACTAAATGTTGTAAGGGTTGTGATGATGAAAAGTAGCTATAGCCTATTGGCAGGCTTAGTCATCGCCTTGGTGGTTGGCGTTGCTCACGCACAAGAGGCGGTGAAAACGAAAACATTGGTGCCTGCCAAGGCGACAACAAAATCTGAAACGTTTGTACAGCCTAAAGTCTCCCTTGAAACTTCAATGGGTACGATAGTATTAGCTTTAGATCCAAAAAAGTCGCCGGTCACTGTTGATAACTTTCTGAAATATGTCCGTGATGGCTATTATAATGGCTTGATTTTTCACCGTGTGATTGATGGCTTTATGGCGCAAGGTGGTGGTATGAAGCCGGATATGCATCCAGCCACACCGCGCGGCCCCATTGTGAATGAGTCAGCTAATGGCTTAAGCAATATACGAGGCAGCATCGCTATGGCTCGCACCAGTGCACCCGATAGCGCCACTTCTCAGTTTTTTATCAATGAAAAAGACAACAAGTTTCTTGATGCCCGTCCGGGTCAGCCAGGCTATGCTGTGTTCGGTCATGTGGTTAAAGGGATGGACGTCGTTGATGCCATGGCAAAGGTCAAAACTGGCCGCAATGGCGCTTACAGCGATGTACCAATCACCCCAATTGTCATCAAAAAAGCAGTCATCATTGAACCAGCAGAATCTAAAAAATCCCCTTAGCAGCCGTTCATGAACGTCTTTGAAAAGCGAAACCCATGAAAAAAAACCGCCTGCTTTTCAGTTTTCTGGCAAACATAGCAGCGCTATGGAACAAGGGAAAGCCAAAGCAGGCTGCTTTTATCGTCAGCCACAGCTTAAAAAGATTGTAAACAACAACTGCCAAAAGAAGCGGATAATCAACTGATGCGGCAGGGAGCTTTCGTTTGAGTCAACCCGGTACCTCTTTTCAATCACAGATTCAGCGATTGTATCATCGTGCCAAGCATAACTTTCAGCGCCGCCTTGTCGTCCTCTCAGGGTCTCAGGCATGGTGTTGCGAGCAGGCTATTTCTGCATTGGACATTTGTTGTGTTAATGGGAAATCCCATACATATTCTCTCTGGATAGGCGACGCGCCGCACTTACCATCGTATGCTGATACGATAACATGTGTTCCTGCCTCTAAAGCCGGTCAGTGGCTGGGACGAGAAGCCCACTGCTTGATCATAAACGGCTGGTCCGGCTTTGATGCAGATGCATTTGGTGCCCTCAGTGGCACCTTGCAAGCAGGTGGACTACTGCTGTTATTAACACCACCTCTGGCACAGTGGAGCCAGCTCTTCGACCCAGAACATAAAAGAGTAGTCGTTTATCCTGAGACGCCCGAAACTGTCTCAGGACGCTATTTAAAGCGTTTAACTCATATCATTGGTCAAAGTACCCTGCTGTCACGATTTGAAGAACACGGCAACACGTTTATTCAGCCAGAAACCGATACGGGCGGTTTGCATGTCAATACTCAACATGCAATGGGGTGCAAAACGAGCGATCAGTTAACAGCTGTGAGGGCCATTCAGAAAGTGGCTCAAGGTCACAGGAGGCGTCCGTTAGTCCTTACTGCTGACCGTGGTCGTGGAAAAAGTGCAGCATTAGGCATTGCTGCAGCTTCACTGATGACAGAAATAAGTTGTCGTATTATTGTGACGGCCCCCTCTTTGTCAGCATTGGATGCTGTTTTTAAGCATGCTGAACTACACCTCGAAAACCCCAATGTTCATCGCGGCATAATCACCTGGCAACAATCTTCATTGGTATTCAAAGCACCTGATGAGCTAGCGGGAAAGCAAGAACCCTGCGCGTTATTATTGGTCGATGAAGCGGCAGCTATTCCAGCCTCTTTACTGCAAAAGCTATTGACAACGTATTCGCGTATTGTTTTTTCTTCCACGATCCATGGCTATGAAGGGACTGGGCAAGGGTTTGCCGTGCGTTTCAGAAAAAACCTTGATGAACAAACCCCACAGTGGCGGTCATTGCACTGCACAACCCCCATTCGATGGTCTGACAATGATCCGGTGGAACACTTTACATTTCAAGCATTGATGCTTGATGCAGAACCCGTCTGTGCAAACGTCGTCAATAGACTAGATAGACAACATTGGGTTTATGAAAAACTTAACCGTGATCAGCTATTGGACGACGACACACTACTCAATGAGCTGTTTGGTCTTTTAGTGCTCGCACACTATAAAACCCGCCCATTTGATGTACGGCAGCTTTTGGATGGTAGCAATATTGAGGTCTATGCAGTTCGTGCGCGAGGTCATGTGCTTGCTACAGCTCTGGTAGCCCTGGAAGGGAATATTGACAAAGGTTTGCAAGAAAGCATCTGGCGAGGAGAGCGCAGGGTCAGAGGACACTTGCTGCCACAGTCTTTAAGTAATCATGTGGGTATTTGTGAGTCTATTGGTCTAACAGGAGCCAGGATTATTCGTATTGCAGTACATCCTGCTGCCCAGCGACAGGGAATCGGAACAGCATTGATGGACTCTATACGTCAAGACCTGAGTAACCAGGAGGTCGATTATCTGGGAAGTCTTTTTGGGGCAACACCTGAGCTACTGACATTTTGGCGACACGTGGGTCTAAAGCCTGTGCGTGTCGGTTTAACCAGGGAAGCCTCTAGCGGAACGCACTCTGCCCTGCTGATCAGCGCTATCAATGCAAAAGGGGAAAAGCTGGTATGTAAAGCTCGGCAGCGTTTTTCCAGCCAGTTTATCCACTTGTTAGCGGACGGGCTTCGTCATTTGGACGCTGATATTGTTATTCCCTGCCTGGCAGAGCTAATGACTACAAATGACCGGCCTTCTGAAGCTGAAATATCAGAGCTTGCGGCCTATGCTCAAGGTCAGCGCCTCTATGAAAGCACCATTGCCTCTATTAAACGCTTTGTCTTGTGTGCATTATCATCAGGGAATAACAGGTTAAATGCCACACATCAGAAGTTGCTGGTTGCAAAAGTGCTCCAGGGTCGCTCATGGTCTGAGTCAGCCAATGACAGTGGCTTATCTGGAAAAAAAGAGGCAGATAGGCAGTTAAGAAGTGCGCTTGCCGCACTTGAAAAGCAGGTTTTGGTTGGCTCTGAACAACGCCACTTCAAATGACCGTAAAACAAAACGGAAGTGGGATGCTCCACAATTACGCCTAAGCGCTTTATATTCTCATTGTCATAGGCTTAGCTCACGACCAACAGTAGAAGCAGGCTATCAAATAAAAAGCCAACAACGCATGCTGGCTTTTCAAGAGCTATTAAGTCAAGAATAATTTTTTATTGTTCAAATGATATTTTTTCTTTGTTCTTCTCTAACAGGCCAGACCCAACATATTTCACCTTATCAAGATCTTCCATGGTTTTAAAAGGACCGTGTTCTTCGCGGTATTTAACAATCTCCGTAGCAATGCGCTCACCCACACCGTCCAGTCCTTTATCCAATTCCTCAACTGAAGCACTATTAACATTTATTTTAGAGGGAGCTTTATCAGCATTGACTGTCAGAGGAAGAGCTAATACGAGCGGTGCAACGAATGTTAGGATGAGTTTTTTCATTTCTTATCGTCCTTGTTTTGATGGGCCTAGATAGGATTTTTATAATCCGGCAATCGCTTGCCTCACTAATAGGTTTAGTGCAAGCTAGCGAGGATAGCAAATATTTAAGAAATACTATTTTGGGTTAGAAATTTTATTTTAATAGTAGAAAATCATTTAGGCACCACTAGGAGCCTGACCGAGAATAGCGCCCGTAGCGAGGATTACGAGAAATTGAGGATAAAAATTTCTGCTTCTGAGGATAATAGTGGGGCTATTTGACGA